>NZ_FLUY01000577.1 GCF_900092655.1 Candidatus Thiosymbion oneisti | reverse complement strand
GCTCACCACATCTTTACGGCCCTTGCCCAACCTACAAGATCATGTTTTCGGGAGGATTTATACGCGCTCGCCCTGGGTTTGCCCGTTGGTCGGGGCTGCGAATCTTGATGCTCGGCTCCGTAAATCAGTACGGGCCACGAGCGCGGGCCATCCTCATCGTGCTGCTCGACAAATATGCCGATTTCGGCCCCGGCCAGCTCAGCATATCGGAGGCCCTGCAAGTGCCGCCCATCTCCGAGCAGGGTAACGTCATGGAAATTGCCGAGCTGTTCGGTGGTGCACCGCGGATGAAACAGGCAGTAGAGCGGTTGCAAGCGCTTCTTTATCAAGGTTGATTTCCGATCCGTGGTAGGGTAATCACTATCCTCTGGTCGTGAGGGTACGCTATCAAAACAGTATGCTAATGATCGAAGGTCAAGATATGCTCAACACGCTGAAAAAGAAGAGAACACGCGTTCTGATCGCAATCACCTCCGGTATCACCCTGATGTCCTCCGGTTTCGCCGAGACCGGGGGGGACGCGAACCTGGAGGAGGCAAAGGGCATCATCAAGGCCTTCTCCTCCAGCTTGCAGGCCGAGCTTCAGGCCGCATTGAACGCCGGCGGTCCGACAAACGCCATCCGGGTCTGTAAGGAGAGGGCACCGGCCATCGCCGCGGATTATTCCGCCCGGACCGGTTGGGATGTAGGGCGTACCAGCCTGAAGTTGCGCAACCCCGCGGCGAACGCGCCGGATGCCTGGGAGCAGCAGGTCCTGCTCAAGTTCGAAGAACGCAAGGCGGGCGGCGAGGACGTCAAGACCATGGCCGTCGCCGAGGTAACCCAAGTGAATGGGGAAAAGCGATTCAGATACATGCAGGCGATCCCCACCGGCGGGCTCTGCCTCGCCTGCCACGGTAAAGCCCTCGCCCCCGCTGTCGACACGGCCCTTGACAGGGCCTATCCGCAAGACCAGGCAAAGGGCTTTTCCCTCGGAGACATCCGGGGGGCCTTCACCTTGTCCAAGCCCCTCTGAGTGGCGGGTGGATAGCCTTGTACCAGGAGGCCTATTTCGTAGGGGGGCTGAACACCGGGTAGGCTGAACACCGTATGTTGGGCGCGGGGCCATCCAAAGATGCGGTTTACATTCCTTATTTGATCCGCAGATTACGCCGATTTCCGCAGATTAAGAACGAAACAATCTGTGAAAATCCGTGTAATCTGCGGATTAAAAAGATGCCTCTTCAGGCAACGCCAAATAACGCCGAACAGCGCCGGGATCGAATGAGCAATCCTGAATAATGGCGTATTGCGTTACGATGCCCGAAGACCCACTCTACAATACATTGGTTACTTGCTTGTCCCTGCGCACGGGCAGCAGGAATGCGAGCGCACCGAGCAGCAGGGTTACCCCCAGCAGGAACAGGTGCAGATTTATCGCCCCCGTCAGGGCCGTGGCTGCATCGATGCCCAACGGCAACAGGGCCGTCATCACCGCCAGCTCGTAGCTGCCGCTGCCGGCGATCCCATGGAAGGGCAGGACGCTGGACAGCTCCGCCCCCATGACCCCGAGCAGGACCTCCCAAGGTTCCGCCGCCAGGAAATACCGCAGCACGAGCGCGAAGGCGAGGAGCTTGCTGATCCAGATAAGCGCCGTCCACAGGTAGATACGCAGCGCCCTTGAGGTGGAGGCCGGGGCGGCGTCGATCAGCAGGCGGAACGCCTTTCCGAGCCGGCCCTGCCCGTTCGGCTGGCGGTGGCCCAGCCGGCCCATGATCGGTAACAGCAGCAGCCACGGCAGCGCAACCAGGGACCAGAGCCAGGTCGGATGGCGAAGCCAAAGGATGAGGATGCCCATCAGCCCTAGAAAATGCAGATCCAGCAGCCGAATCCAGATCAGGGACGCGGTGGTGCTGAGGAACCCGTGACCGAAATAACGCCTCATGAGCCATGGGAAGACCAGCTCTCCCGCCCGCATCGGCAGCAGGTTGTTGGCCGTGGTGTGCAGGACTGAGAGCCTCAGTACGGCAGGGAAGCGTCCCCGAAGCCGGGGACGAAAGTAATCATGGATCCGGACCCCACGCAGGCAATAGCTCAGGGCCGTAAGCGCCATGGGGGGCAACAGCTCGGCCGGGGTCAACGCCCGCCAGGGGGCCAGTATGGGTCCCCAACCCAGCGTCAGCGCCACGCCGGCGACCACCACGACCAGCAGGATACCGCCCAGACCCCAGTCCCGGGCCCGTCCGATCCAGGGTCCGGAATCCCGGAGTGCCCGCAGTCTCATGCAGCGACTATACCTGGGTATAAGACATTGAAGCCATGGGATTTTTCCTATGCTCAATTTTATATCCGCAGATTACGCAGATTTTCACAGATTGTTTCATTCTTCATCTGCGTAATCTGCGGATGGATTGAAACAACCTGATCGTTTTTTCCATGTTCAATCCTGTCCCTTATTGCGTGACGCCGGAGTCAGGGCCAGTTCCGGCGATGCGGTTCGCTGCCTGCCTGGGCGTCCCTGCACGCAGACAGGCGCTTACCACACCATTGATGCGGTTCGCCGCCGGGCGCGTCCCGCGCCCGGCGGCTCACCACATCCTATATTTTGCGTCCTGCGCGCCGTCGCGACGGATAGATCGGCGGCTCTCCCGGCGGGCGGGTCTTGAATCTGCGGTGCACCCAGAAATATTGCTCCGGCGTGGTGCGGATGCGGGCCTCGATGGTCCGGTTCATCAGGGCCGTGTCCGCCGCCTGATCGGCCGTGGGAAAGGGATCCAATGGCGGGTCGAAGATCAGCTCCAGGCCGCGTCCCCAGGGCAGATAGCGGGTGTGGACCGGGATCACCTGGGCCTTGCTGAGGCGTGCGAACCGGCTCAGCATGGGAACCGTAGCGGTAGGTGTGCCGCAAAAGGGTACAAAGATGCCGCGGCGGCCCGGGTCCTGATCGGGCAGATAGAACAAGGGGGTGCCTTTGTGGATCTCCCGCACCATCCGCCGCAGGTCGTCGCTGCGCTCTATCGAGACCGCGCCGAAACGCGAGCGGCTACGGTGCATCTGATGGTCGATGACGGGGTTACGGATCTTTTGGTACATGTACAATCCGGGGTGAACCAAGGCGGTGAAGGCGGCACCGCCCAGCTCCAATCCCACGAAGTGGGGCACCATGACGATGAGGTTACGCCGGTTGCGGAGCGGCTCATCGACCCGTTCCCGGTGCCGGAGCTTGACGATGCGCTCCAACCTGCGCCGGGAGCTTACCCACACCAATCCCTGGGTGCAGACGGCGACCCCCAGGTAGCCGAAGTGCCAGACCGCAAGCCCTCTGCGCGCCCGGTCTGTCAGGTCCGGAAAACAGAGCGCGAGGTTGCGCAAGGCCACGCGCCGACGGGCACCCGCAAGGAAATAACCCACATACCCGATTCCCATGCCCAGAGCCCAGAGCAGGGGAAACGGCAGGAACCCGCTGAGACAGAACCCCCCCACCAGGAGCCAGCTCGGCCAATGACGGGGGGAGAGGAGGCGTCGGTCCAAAGTAAGGGGTTGAATAGAGGGCGCGAAGGCTGGTAAGCCGCACTGGATTGGTCTCAAGGCGCTACCGCAGCCACCACCAGGTCTTTCAAGGTCTTCCCCTCCAGGCTCCCGGCAACGGCCTGCTCGAGGTCGGCGATGACCGCTTGCACCGCCGTCTGGCATGCCGACTTGTCGCCGCGCGCGTGGGCTACATCCAGGATCTCCCGCAGGCCGATGGTCTCGATCGCACGGGCCGGGAGATAGGTCTCGGGCTCGTCGTTGGTCGCCACGATGAGCCCCCCCGCCCGCAGTGATTGGAGGAGCTGCTCGACCTGATCCGGCGCGCCGTAGCAGCCAGCCGCGGTCAGGGCTTCGAGCGTCCATTTGGACTCATCGAAGTAATGGGTGCGACCGATCGCGGCCATGACATCCAGGGCGAGCGCTTGATCATGGACCTGCCCGACCTGTGGACCATCCAAGTGGCGCCGCAACAGGTGAGGGTGCTGGGTGTAGCGGGCGATGTGCGCTCCGACCAGGACGATCAGCCAGCCGACATTGAGCCAGATAATGAAGAGTACGGCCGCGGCCATACCGGAGTAGACGGCCGAATATTTCGAGGAGCCGGCAACCAACCGGGCAAACAGATAGGCAACGCTATGCCAGGCTACGCTGGCGAAGAGACCACCCGCCAGGGCGGGTAGCAGGCGGACCCGGCAATTGGTGAGGAAGGCGTACAGGAAGGCGAACGCCAGGCACACCAGCAGGTAGGGAGCCAATCGGCCCAGCCCGACGATGAGCTGGTCGAGGGGCTCGATGCCGACGACCCGGTGGATGTTCTCGCTGCGGAATACGATGGCGGTAACACCAAGTGCGGCGAAGATAAACACGGGCCCTACCAGGGCCACGCTCAGATAGTCGCTGAAACGGCGGGGCCAACTGCGAATGCCGGGTACGTGCCAAATGGTGTTGAAGGCCTCCTCCACCCTGGTAAGCAACGAGACGACGGTCCAGAACAACAGGGCAATGCCAAAAAAGCCCAGGACAGCAAAGTTGAGATTGCCCACATAGGTCAGGATGTGCCGGCCGATCTCGGCGCCCTTCTCGCCCAAGGGCTCCAACGATTGCATGAGCATCGGTTCGAGCTGATTCTGGACCCCGAAGCCTTTGAGCACGGAAAAGGTAACGGCCAGGAGGGGGACCAGGGACAGCAGAGTCGTATAGGCAAGGCTGGTCGATTGCAGGTGCAGCTTCCCGTCCCGGAACTTTCCCGGAATGCCCGCGAGCAGACGGATCGAAAAGATCCCTGCCCGGGCCAGCCGACCCGGTTCCCTCCCTGCAGTCCCGAAGGCCTGCCACCAGTGCTTGATCAGGCTCATCCCGCGTAGACTCCCAAGCCGCACAGCACCCCTCCATCAGGCGACGATACTTTCCTCGACCCGTTGGTATCCCCCCCGGAGGATTTCCTGCTCGTGTAGGTAGTCGAGCAGCAGGTTTATCCCTTCGGGCACGCTGAGTCGATCCGCGTCGACGTGGACCTCGGGCTCCAGGGGTACCTCGTAGGGGCTGTCGATACCCGTGAACTGCTTGATCTCACCCCGCTCCGCCTTGATGTAGAGCCCCTTGGGATCGCGTTCCTTGCACACCTCCAGGGAGGCGTCCATGAAGACCTCGACAAACTGCCCCGGGGGGAGGATTTTGCGCACGATCTGGCGGTCCGCCCGGAACGGGGAGATAAAGGCGGCCATCACGATCAGGCCCGCGTCGGCCATCAATTTGGCCACTTCGCCGACCCGGCGGATGTTCTCCGTGCGGTCGGCATCGCTGAAGCCCAAGTCTTTGCACAGACCATGGCGGACATTGTCCCCGTCGAGCAGATAGGTATGGTAACCCTGAGCCGTGAGGATCCCTTCCAAGGCGCCCGCCAGGGTTGACTTACCCGAGGCACTCAGGCCCGTGAACCAGATGACGACCGGACGCTGATCCTTCTGCCCTGCCCGCACGGATTGATCGACAGGGTGATGGTGCCAAACGACGTTGTTACGCACGGGACCTCCGAAGGGGTGGTGAGGAATTGCTATCGGTGTTCTCTTATCCTTAACACTTTTCTTCCATTGCTTTGGTGGCCGCTTGCGAGATGAAACCGGATCGGCTCATCTGATGCGCTTGTGCATAGGCATCGATCCTTTCCAGCAGGGGCTCCGGCAAAGTGACGTTGATGCGCCTGGTCCTTGGTCGGAGACGCGTGAGGTCGATATCGAGAAGTATCCATTCTCCGTCGGTGTACTGCGGGTCATCACGAAGTCGGTCCAACGGGGTAGGAACCGGGACCTCCGAAGACTCACCCTCGAAGTACAGCTCTACCGCCTCCTGAATCTTTGCGGGGATGTCCTCCCAGCGATCCGCGGCTGAAAAGCATCCGGGAAAATCCGGCAAGGTGACCCCGTGAGCGTGGGTCTCATCACCAGGATGAACATAGACTGCGTACAGCATGATCTACCTTAGAGACTTCTAATAACTAACATATTGATTTTAAAATCATTATTGTCGAAGATGGCAAACCGTTATCCGGAAACAAGCCGAGACTTACTCATAACTAACTGATTTACGAGGTATAAGGTTCTAGCAGTCTCATAAAGATTATTTCCATGCCCAACCGGCCTGTCGATAGATGTTACGCAAGGTGCCGATCGGAAGATCCTTGCGGGGATGGGGTACAACCACATGACCTATTTTTCCGGGATGCTTGTATTTTCGATGGTCGCCTTTGCCGCCCGCAAACATCCAACCTTCCGCTTCCAGCCGTTTGATGACCTCGGCACTTTTCATGGGCGTGGCTACGATTCCTGTGCATCCTGCGGGCCTTTGCGGCTCAGTCGTCCGACAGGATTTTGCCCTGGTCGGGGAGCCCCAAGACCTGTGCTATACTTGGGTAATTTCGTATGGCAACCCAATCCCTGCACTTGAGTTCAAGCAATCGATGGCCAAAGAAGACGTAATCCAGATGGAAGGTACGGTGATTGATACCTTGCCTAATACCATGTTTCGCGTGGAGCTTGAAAACGGACACCTAGTCACCGCCCATATCTCGGGTAAGATGCGAAAACACTATATCCGCATCCTAACCGGGGACAAGGTGACGGTCGAGCTCACCCCTTACGACCTGTCCAAGGGGCGCATCACCTACCGTGCCCGCTGACAGCTGGCCTGCCGGTAAAATCATATCGAAAACCGTAAATTTCACGCTCGTTCCTACGCTCCAGCGTGGGAACGCCGTCTTGTCCGCTCCAGCGGACTCAGCTCCTCTGTGCGGATAGAGGCGCTTAGTCGACGCTGGAGCGTCGGCGGATCCACGCCCACAGGCCGCGCGGGGGATCATGTGGGTGTAGGTTGCGTTAAGACGCTGGCACAGACCTAAGCAGACGATCAGCGAGCCTTAGCGCGTCGAACGCAACACGTCGAACCCTCCGACAATGCCGAATCATTCAGGATTGCTTTTAACCACACAGCTTCTTAAGCATCTTGGCTGGGGGACTAGGATTCGAACCTAGGTTGACGGAGTCAGAGTCCGTAGTCCTGCCGCTAGACGATCCCCCAATCGAACCCGATCCCTCGGTTCCAGGCCCTTTCCCTGTGCCCTTTCTCTATTTAGCGCTTCGAGTACTGCGGTCGTTTGCGTGCCTTGTGCAGCCCCACCTTCTTGCGCTCGACCGCGCGGGCATCACGGGTCAGAAAACCGGCCTGGCGCAGCGGCTGGCGCAGCCCCTCGTCATAATCGACCAGGGCGCGGGCGATACCATGGCGTATCGCACCTGCTTGCCCGGAAGTACCGCCGCCGGTAACGGTAACCCGCAAGTCGACGCGATCCAGCATCGCGACGGTTTCCAGGGGTTGACGGACGATCATGCGCGCGGTCTCTCGACCGAAGAACCGATCCAGGGGCCGACCATTGACGGTGATGTTGCCTGAACCCGTGGTCAGGAAGACGCGGGCCGCGGAACTCTTGCGACGCCCGGTTGCGTAGTTGAAATCCGACATGGATGTGGCTTCCTGTACTCAAGACTCAGATGTCGAGTGGTTGGGGTTGTTGGGCCTGATGGCGATGTTGCGGACCGGCGTATACCCGCAGCTTTTTGAGCATGGCGCGACCGAGCGGATTACGTGGCAGCATCCCTTTGACGGCATGGACGATCACCCGCTCCGGCGCCTTAGCGAGCAGTTTCCCCAAGCTGATGGACTTGAGACTCCCAATATAACCCGTGTGGTGATGATACAGCTTGTTCCGGAGCTTATTGCCGGTCACCCGCACCCTTTCGGCATTGACGACCACGATATAGTCACCTGTGTCCACATGGGGAGTGTACTCTACCTTGTGCTTGCCGCGCAGGCGCCGTGCCAGCTCCGAAGCGAGCCTGCCAAGCGTCTTGCCTTGCGCATCAACCAGGTACCACTCATGGCGGACCTGTGCAGGCTTGGTACTCTCAGTCCTCATGTCCGCTGCTCCGGGCCTCTTTATTCGGCTCAAATCGTCAAAGCGACGAATGGTATCCTGGTTGATGAAAGTATGGCAAGAACCACGTCATATCCGGCAACACGACGCCTTCCCGATTCGCGCCGAATAACGCCGGACAGACACCTTCTCAGGCCGCGCCGAATTCGGAGAGCACCTCGACCATGGCCCGGCACAGCACAGCGAGCTGCGCGTCGGTAATGATGTAGGGCGGCATCAGGTAGACCAACCTGCCGAAGGGCCGCACCCAAACGCCACGGTCGACGAAGCGGCGCTGGATCTCGCGCATTCGCACGGGATGTTCCAGCTCCACCACACCGATCGCACCCAGCACCCGTACCTCTACTATACCCGGCAGCCGTGCACAGGGGGCGAGCCCGTCCCGAAGGATCTGTTCGATGCGGCGAATATTGGCCCGCCAGTCAGACGCCAACAAGAGGTCGATGTTGGCATTAGCCAGGGCGCAGGCCAAGGGATTGCCCATGAAGGTCGGGCCATGCATGAATACCCCCGGATCGCCGGAGGAAATGGTATGGGCCACCTCCGCGCTGGCCAGGGTCGCCGCCAGGGTCAAATAGCCGCCGGTGAGTGCCTTGCCGACGGTCATGAGGTCCGGCGCTACACTTGCGTGCTCGCAGGCGAAGAGCCGTCCGGTGCGTCCAAAGCCGGTGGCGATCTCGTCCGCGATGAGGAGGACTTGGTAGCGGTCGCAGCGCTCGCGCACCCGCTCCAGGTAGTGCGGCGAGTAGAAACGCATCCCCCCCGCACCCTGGACGATCGGCTCCAGAATGACGGCGGCCAGCTCCCGATGATGCTCGGCCAGCAGTGTGTTCAGCTCCGCGATGTCCTGATCCCGGCAGGTTGCGTCGAATCCGCAGGCGGGCGCGGGCGCGAAGAGCTGTTGCGGCAGTAGACCGGAGAACAGGCGGTGCATGCCGGTGACCGGATCGCACACGGACATGGCGGCAAAGGTATCGCCGTGGTAGCCGGAACGAACGGTCAACAGTCGGTGCTTCTCGGGTCTACCCTTGGCGTACCAGTACTGGATAGCCATCTTGATGGCCACTTCGACGGACACGGAGCCCGAATCACAGAGGAAGACATGCCGGAGCGGCTCGGGCGTCAGCCCCACCAGACGTTCCACGAGCCGGACCGCCGGCTCGTGAGTGAGCCCGCCGAACATGACGTGGGACATGCGCGCGAGCTGATCCTTGGCCGCCTGGTTCAGGACCGGATGGTTGTAGCCGTGAATGGCACACCACCAGGACGACATACCGTCGATGAGGGTACGCCCGTCGGCGAGCTCGATCAGACACCCATGGGCCGAAGCCACAGGATAGACCGGGTCGCGGCCGATGGTCGAGGTATAGGGGTGCCAGGCGTGGGCCTCATCGATAGCGATCAGATCGGTAACCTTCGTCATTTCAACGGCCTTATCACGGTCACCCGTCGCGGTAGAGCTAGTTATCGGAGATCTCTCGATTAGGGCCTGTTGACATTTAACATACCTGCGGGTGTAGGGAACACGAACCACGAATGGACACGAATTCACACGAATGAGGATTCGTGTCCATTCGTGTTCATTCGTGGTTCTATTTAGGTGCTGTTGACATTTAACCTGATAGCTTGTGCCCAACCAACTGTTGGAGGGTTTGGCCAGTCGAAATCGGGATCGGGATCGAAGTCGGGATTGCGATTGCGATTGCGATTGCGATCCCGATTTCGATTTCGATCCGGCGCATCGGATAGATCCTGCCCAGGGCGTGAGCAGCCACCGCTCCGTCGGGTTACACCACGTCCCTGTGACTAACCCGACCTACCCGCCTCGCTCGGATAAATGCCAACAGCCCCTAATCTTGCTGCTTGCCTTTGCCCAATCCGGCGATGGGCACCACCTGCGCGGACTGGGGTTCATCGGCGTAATAGGGCCGCTCGCCGGTGCGGCCCTGGGCAGCGGCGAGCTCCTTCTCCCGAACGGAGATCAGCCCCAGGCATTGGCGAACGTCGGTGATGGTCTGCTCGGAGAGGGGATGTTTCATCCCCGGCGGTGGTGTGACGTCCTTGATGACCGCGGCCAAGGTCTTGCGCATGGCGATGAGGATCTGTTGTTCTTTCGTAAGTTCTGACATGGCTTGTCTCTGCGGGCCAAGATTGGCCTTGGTTACTGGTTTTCGATTCGTCGCGGCACCTCGACCGATCACTTCTCAAGGCGCCTGATCATGTTTCTCTCCAGCAATCCTGAATTATTTGGCGCGGTTTGGGGGAAAAAATCCCTCCTGCGTCGGGACCAGTTTTCGGTAGTGGCAAATTTTTAAGTGGTCAGCGTAGAAGGATTCATTAACCACGCTCTATTTTTTTGATCCCCTCTCCCCAACCCTCTCCCGGAGGGAGAGGGGGTGGCGCGTGGCGTGCCCAACACACTGCTAGTGGCTATGCTTCCATTTAGACCTTAACCACTACCTAAATGTCAACAATACCTAAAAGCGTGCAATCGCCCGCAGTAAAAATTCGGGGTCTTTGCTGTCATCGGCCCGCTGGCTCCGGCGTGTCAAAGGTTTGGCGACTTGCAGCTCAAGGGATAGACCTCGGGTGAGCCAAGTGCGGAGCCCGACGCCGGACGAGGCCAGTGAGCTTTCGCTGGACGGGAGCAAATGGTTGGACTTTTGCCGCACCGCGCCGAAATCATAAAAGCCGAAGAGCTGGTACCGCTCCAGGAATGACCAGGGTGAGGACCTGGTGTACTGGAGCTCGAGGGTGGTGCCGATGCCGTCGTCACCACTCAGCTCCTTGGGGTCATAGCCACGGCCGAAATCGATGCTGCCCAGGTTGAACTCTTCGTCGGCGAGGACCGGATCAAACGCATACTGGGCCTTGACCAGGGCATAGAGGGCGAGGGTGTCGGTGAGGGTCTGCAACCGCGATGCGGTCAATTGCATACTGGTGAACTTACCGTCGGCATCGAATCGGGATGCCATGGGATCCCCGGCGTCGGTGGATCCGAATCCCGAGAGTCCTTGGCGCACACCCAGGTTCAAGTAGGTCGAGCCACCCCAGGGATCCCGAAAATCATAGGCCACCGCCAGGCTGAGTACCCGCAGATGGTCTTCGATGAAGGATAGGTTGCCGAAGATATCCGTCTTGCTGTCGATGAAGTCGAAGCCGCCTTCGACAAAGAGGTTGTGTGACCGGGTGCGAATGATCGGGTGGACGACCTTGAGGTTGGCCAGGAGCTTGGTGGAGTCGTAATCGAATTCGGAGAGAAAGTCACCGGGGTTGGAATCGCCGTAAGACAGGAAGCCGGACAGGTAGGTGCCGCGATCGCCGATCCGCAGCGAACTGGTGAGCATGCCGACGCGCTGGTTCTTGCGGTTGCCCCCGAAACCCTTGTCCGGATCGCTGACCAGACCGGTAATGCCGATATTCTCCCCAAAGCGGGTGAAGGAGTTGGTGCCGGCGCGGACCGCGACCTCCCACTGGCCGGTGAAGGTGCTGCCGAGGTTGTCGAGCAGCACCAAGCCATCGAACCGCTTGCGGCCGGCAATCACCACCAGCTGGGAGGCGCCGACGGCGGCCTCGGAGGCCTGGAGCACCCCTTTGGCCTCGATACCCGGCAGGTCGTTGGCCAGCAGCAGACCCCGCTCCAGGGTGCTCAACCTGAGCGGGCGCTCCATGGTGACATGCTCGAGGTAGCCCTTGATCAACCGCTCGACGGGCCCGACCGCGCCTTCGATCACGACGCTGTCGATATATCCCTCCAGTACCTCCACGTACATGCGCCCGCCGACGATGCGCTGGGGAGGCACGATGACCTGCGAGAGAAAATAACCGGCATCCCGATAACGGCGTTGGATCTCACCGGCCAGGACATAGATTTCAGCCAGCGACACGACCGTGCCGTAACGGCTGCTGAAGACCGTTTGCAGCTCCTCGGGGGAATAGACGGTAGCACCCTTAACATCGATGTTGTGGAGCTTGAAGCGGATCTGCTCCGCACCGCTCGGCGCGAATGACTCATGACCCGGGGGGACGGCCGGGCCGCTCCGGGGTAGGACCGGGCGATTCCCCTCCAGCGTGTGCACCCGGACATCGGGCTCACCGGATCGGAGCGGAAGACGCGGCGCCGCAGGCTGGGTTTGAGCCAGGGCCGTATCAAGCAAACCTAGGGTCAGCAGTCCGTAAACGGCAAGGTACCGACCCCCCCTTTTGAAAAACTCCATAGCTCGTCTCTCCCGACTCGCCCGAACAATCGTCCGTCATTATTCCACGTATAGAGAGGGGTGGTGAGAACCAAGACCCACCACCCGTCCATCATTTCAGTTTGTTCTTAAGAGCCTTCAGGCGCGGCGGGTATCGCCTTGGAGACGGAACGCTCCGCCTCGATTTCCTCCGGGGCCGAGAAGGTCACCCGGCGGTTGACGGCATCATAGGGGTTGGTTCCGTTCATCAGTCGGGATTCGCCCCAACCGCGAATCGTCAAACGTTCCCCATCGACACCGTGCTTTTCCACCAGGTAGTTGCGCACCGCCTCGGCCCGTCGTTGCGACAGGTCACGATTGTATATTTCGGACCCTGAGGCATCCGTATGTCCCTCGACCACGAACGAATATCCCTTCAACTCCTCGCGATGCAACAGCTCCCCGATCGTATCCAGGAAGGGGATCGTCTTCGGATCCAGTTGGGCCGAGTTGATCCGGAACTGGAGGCGAAAGGAGACCGGTCCGGCGTTCGGGTTGCCCTCGGAGGTAGGCAGGGGTTCCCGGACTATCTGTCGTACGCGCTTGGATTTCGAGCCCTTTGCAGAGACGCGAGAAGACCTGGCAGAGACCCGGGAGGACCTCGAAGCAGTGCGGGAGGATCTCGAAGAGGTGCGGGAAGATTTTGAATGCGCGCGCCGAGTGGGCGCCTTGCTGATCGAACGGGTATTCTTCAGGGCCTTCAATACCTGCGCACGCGAGGCGTTCCGGTCGAGATAGCTCCCCTCCGCCCACGCGTCGAACGCTGCCAGGCTTACCACGAGCAGGGAGAGCAGACTGACCTTGAGTTTGATGTTGCACATGGACTGATTACCTCTCCGTTTTGTTCCGTTAGTCCTCATCAGGGAAATCTACGGCCCCAGCGTATGGTGGCGCCGTGTCGATCCTATCTCGGCTAGGAGTATAGTATGGTCCGCTGCATCTTCAGAGCAATCCTTTCTCCTTCCAGAACTTCTCGGCACCCGGATGCAGGGGGGTAACGATGCCCTTGATGCCGGTTTTTACGCCCATCTCTTTGAAGGTCTTTTTCTGGCCGGCCATATAGGCGAGCCCTTCGTCCGTATAGAGCTTGGACAGCAGATCGTAAACGATCTCATCCGAGACTTCGGCATTGGCGACCCACAGAGCCGAGTCCTGGAAGGAAGCAACACCTTCGTCAACGCCCTGGTAGATTCCTGCCGGGATCTCGACCTGGGTAAAGTAGGGATATTTCTCATAGAAGCCGCTCTCGGCCGCGTCCTTGTTGAGATCGACGAGATCGATAGCGTTGGTCCGGGCGGCCATCATCACGGCGCCGGAAGGAAAAGCGGTAAACAGCCAAAAGGCATCGAGCTGCTTGTTCCCGAAGGCATTGGCGGCGTCGTTATAGCCCATGGCGTTGCGCTCGATCTTGTCCCAGACACCTAAGTGGGCGAAGAAGAGCTCACAGTTGGCGAAGGCGCCCGAGCCTGCGTTGCCCACGCCGACCTTTTTCCCTTTCAAGTCCTGCACGCGGGTTATTCCGGAGTCCTTGCGCACGACCAACTGGGCGGGGGCCCCGTAGAGATAAGCTACTGCCAGTACGTCTTCGTATTTTCTCCCGTCGTTCTTCAACTTGCCTTCGCGACCGAGATACAGGTGTCCGGAGTAGACGACGCCGAACTGCATCTTACCGGCGTTTACCTTGCGCAGGTTCTCGACCGATCCGGCGGAGGACTGGGCCTTGACCCGATAGTCCTTGGCTGCCTTGACGGGCCCATAGGTCTGAATGGAGTTGGCGACGATCTGGAAGGTGCCGCCCGCGGGGCCGCCGCCGAACACGATGCGTTCAGCGGCAAGGCCGACGGAGGGGATGGCGAGCGTGCAGGCCAGCAGGACGGCACTTGCGGTAAGGATCATTCTCAAGCTCAGCTTCATGAGGCGCTCCTGTGGTGGGTGATGTTTGCGATTTACTCGGCGATCGGCAGTCGTTCAAGCATCGGCACCGATACCGACCGTATAACCTGACACTCCACTCTAGCGCCTGGCGCACACTTCAACAACCAAAGAAAAGTCCGTGTCGCCGGTGTTCAGCAGCTTGTGGATTTGGCGTACCGCTCGCTGCGCATTGCGCCCCTCTCGGTAGGCATATTGCTCCGGTTGTCGATCGGCCTCGATGATCGGCGCCGGTACCAGGCTCGCTGCCGTCCCGACCACCCGGTCTCGGATCGTGGGAATGCCAAACGAACGCTGCTTGCCGTTCGTTTCGGGGATCAAAACCTGGCCTCCCGGACTTGCCCGGTAACGCTTTTGATGGTCCTTTACATCGTAAGGCTGCAGCCGCTTCGTTACCTCCCTGACCGCTCCGATCTCCCACCCCGGATTAGGGCCGATAGATCACACCTCGGGCTGCGCCGGCCCCGACCGCGGGTGCAGATGCTCCCGCACAGGGAAGTTCGGCCGGCTGCGGGACTGCTCGCAGAGACGTCTCACATACTCACCCACTAAACCGATACCGAACAGGATCATGCCCACCAGGAAGAAGAGGACGCTGAACAGGGTGAATACACCCTCGGCCTCGGGTCCGATGACGAGACGCCGAAGGGCCAGTAAGACGGCAAGGACAAAGGAAACCAGAGCGATCCCGATACCTGCCAGGGAGAAGAGCTGCAAGGGGATCAACGAGAAGCCGGTCATGAGATCCAGGTTGGGATGGATGGACTCATAAAGGGGGTATTTGGGTTTGCCTGTCGCCTGCTGAGTGTTTTCGACCCCGATCTCGGTGGGATTGGCGGCATAGATATAGGCCAGGCCCGGGGTGAGTAGCTCGTCGGCAGTCCGGATCGCATCCACGATCGCTCGGTCATAGGCGCACGGCATGCAGCCCGGATCCGTCATCCGGATCCGGGTCACCCGCTCCCGCAAGCGATTCATGGCCTTGGACACCAAGGCCCGCCATCTGCTGTCCTGATACCGACGGCGAAAGCTGCCCACATAGTCGTGCCCTCGGTCCATCTCGGCCAGGAGCCAAGGTATCGCTTCGGGGGGATGGCGCGGGTCCGCGTCCAAGGTCACCAGCCGGTCGCCGCCGGAGACCTCGACGCCCGCCATGACGGCCGCAGGTCGGCCCGCGTTACCGCGCAGCAGAAGCACTTGAGTGACATCCGGGCGCAGCTTGTACTGCTGGCGCAGCAAGGTCGCGGAGCGATCGCGGCTGCCGGCGTCGACAAACACGACCTCATAGGCGATACCGAGACCATCGAGCACCGGGTAGAGACGGTCGAACAGCTTTGTCAACACCGCCTCCTGGTTGGAGACGGGGATGACCACCGAAAGCTCGGCACCGGTAGTCTTATGCTGCGTCTCGTTCAAGTCGTCCACCTTTCCAGTAGCGCCGCTAGGGGTGATTATACCCGTTGCACGTGAATATTTCGGTAAGCGAGGTGGGTCGATCGTACCCGAGAGCACGGGACTACTGATATTTCGTTGGCTGTCAGGTCCCGGATGATTACGAGGATTTTTTTTGAAAAGTTGGGGCTGCCGTGCGTACCATTCCTGAAGTGTCCGGAGGGACATATTGTGGTGCAGGTTTTTCCGTGGGACGTGGTAATTATACAGGTAGCCCGTCGTAGGTCAGGTCAGGCTAGGGCGACAGAGATAGCTGGCATACGGCGGATGGCGTAAGCTTATCCGCCCTATGCGGGCTGAATTGTTTGGCGTTGTCTGAAGGATTTGGCGTGTTGCGTTTCGACGCCCAACGGCTCGTTGATCGACATCCAGGTGAGTGCCTGCGTCTCAACGCAACCTACACCTACATTACCCCCCGCGCAGCCTGCCCGCGTGGACCTCGCTTTGGGTGTAGGTTGGGTTAGGCGCGCTGCCCGGTCCTGAAGCACAGCGACAGGGCCGAACGCGCCGTAACCCAACACGTCAGATCCCACAGCCAACGCCAAATAACCCAGGACCGCGCCCGGACAGGCACGGCGTCGAACGTGGCATAACGCAACACGATGCTCGGATTCGTTTTAACCAAACAGCTTCTTAGTTTTGATGAAGCCGTGATTCTTAACCACGGAATCGCCCGGATCATATTGAGTATGGGAAAACTGGGTAGGATTCCCTACCTGGTAGTGGTTAATATCTAAGTTGTAACATGACCAACGGCACTGGCCGCTATACCCCCTCTCCCTCTGGGAGAGGGGATCAAAAAGATGAATCTCTCTACGTTAACACTAATGAATTTACCACTACCCCCTACCTGTCGCAGGTGGGAGGAAGAGGGAAAAATTGTATGGCCCCTTTATGGCGTCCCGGATGGATTGTAATCAACCATTCAGGCCCAACCAGCGTTCTTCGAGTTGGGCGAGTACCGTGTCAAGCTGTGTATTGTTCAGGCTAGGTATGCCGGGCTCCGGCCATTCTCCCTCCGGTGTGACTCGCTGTTCATCGAGCATGGAGAGAAATTTCAGTCGTCCTTTGCTCGACTCGAAAGCCGACAATTGCGCCGCGATCTGCTCACGCGTCCATGATCGATTCGGTTTTATACTCCGAAGCTGTACGGCGTCATGGCGCGACTGTCGTATCAGTCGGACCGCAGACCAAACAAAGAATCCCAAATAAACCAGGGTACCGCCCCCAAAGATAAGGGGCGTGAGGAATGGTAACAACTTGATGACGATGTCGATTATCCAGACTAACAGAGCGGAGAGTCCTACAAGCAATAAAAGGATAACCAGGAAGTAAATGAGGTGTGGATTTTTAACGATATTCCGAATTGCAACCCAGCTATGGAACCAGGGAACAGCAAGCGTCATGCCTGTTATCGATCCCGCGTACAGCAGTTCATCGGGAAGCAAGACCTGGGCAAATGACCAGAAATTCGAGTCACCCTTAGCAAGAATTGAGGCACCGATTACCAATAGCAGAAGACGCCACAGGAAGAACACTAAGGTGGACCCCCAATCGAAGTTACGATTCAAACTGGTTGCCATGTGTCGTCGTCGCATCTGTTGGCGCAGCCTGACTACGCCGCGTAAGCGATATAACCAAGGGGGAATTAGCATCCGCATCCAATGGCGAATTTTGCGATCTATAGCTTTACGATTAGTGACCGTTTTTCGCTTTTTTTCCTTGTATTTGGCTCTCAGCCAACCATGTATATCAATGAGGAACAGAAAATAATATTTAAAAATAAAAAATGTGAATAGAAACAGAATTATTGCCGCAATAATCATCGTTACGTCGACTGCCAACAATGGCAATGGCGCACCGAGTGCGAGCAGAGTATCGAATCGGCGAAACTGAACTGTCCGGGCGACGGATGCCAGATTTTCCGTTAAAGAGAGCGAGAATCTCAGCTCGCGATGCCTCAAGCTGAAATCCTTTTGAGGCAGCTTGATCACAAATCCGCGAATACTTCCCACTACCTTTTTACTGAGGCCAGCCAAGTGCCGACAGGATCTGATGGCCGTTTGTCCGATCCAATCGCTTGGCAAGGCGAGTGCCTTCGGTACCAGCCTGGACAGGGAGGTGCTCGGCAGCAGCCCAATGGCTTCCGATCCGATCTTTGCCGCGAGGGTAGGGGTGCTGGGGCGTAGTAGGTTCCGAACAATGTTCACGAGTTGAGGGTCGTGCGGCGCGAGAACCTCTCGTCTTGCCCGGAAGCTGGCGGACAGGAACCGGAGGGCATGGACGCCTGCGAGAAAGTCGTGCGAAGTGGGATTGCGCGAAGCGGCCGGAAGACGACATGCGTATTCTATGCAGTATTTCGCGATCACTTCGGCTTCCGCGGGAGGTGCAACCCCGGCGAAGAGTGTCAGGGCCTCACGCCAGCGCCCGTCATTGGGTATGTCCCCCAAAGGTAAGCGATCGTGATCGTTTTGAAGGTGCTTGGCGAGAAAGAACTCCGTGAAGCGCCGATGTACGAAGGAGAAGCTGGCGTCGATGCCGGATCCGATACGCACGACCCTACCGTATCTTAATGTCCTGGCGGCGATCTCAGCGGTCTCGGCGGTGGTTCCAGTGTGGGCACCGACGGCTTGGGTCAGCTCCGCGAGGGGTGCTTCCAAGCCGAAGTTGTCGACCAGGGTAACCGCGATATCGGTCGCGGCATGTGTCAGGCGATTCAGGTCCGACCGCGGCGTATCCCCGGACCCGCGTGCTCCACGGATGCATTCCCCAAGTCGCTCATCGAGGTAGGTCTCGAAGAGGTCCAGCTCCGAATCGGGAAGGCGCTCGGGATTGATCTTCGAGAAACCCGGCACTAAGCCTGCGATGAAAGGGTTCCGCAGGGCCGGAATCAGGTGGGGTCGTTCTCTAAAAAGGGCCAAGACCTGCGATGGCCCGAAGGCTGAGCGCCGTTCGAGGGAGCTGGCAAGCTGCTCGTCGGAAAATGGCCGGATTTCGAACGTCGCATCCGCCCGGTATTTGAGGCTAGGCCTGCGAAAATACCGAGAGGCGAGGATACCCCGGCCATTGTGGCCCCCGGCAATGTAGCCATAGATGACATCGGAAAGCGCATCGATGAGCCAGGATGCCTCGCTCTGATCGAGCAGCTGGGGGATCTCGTCGAAGGAATCCAGGATCAGAAAGATCCTCCGGTCGGCCAGGAGGTGAGCGAACCTGCTTTGGTCCCCGATCTGCTCATTCAGGTACCGATCGGCGAAGAGATCACGGCCGCTTATATGGGACAGCAGGAATTCCTCGAAATCGCCGGGGGTCGGTGGATCTTCTCGGGACCAGACGCGGTTCGGCCGCCAGTCACGTAGATTGATGTAGAGGGGTAGGCGCCTGGTTTTCGCCACTTCATCGACAAGGTCGCCCGCGAGCTTGCGCAGGGCAACGCTCTTCCCGGAGCCTGGATCGCCCAGCACCAAGAGGGTGGAAGCCGCATGCTCCTTGGTGATCGCCTCGAGCAGACTGGCCGTGCGGCGCATGATACGCCCCCGACGTTTGACTTCGACCTCGGCATCCAGGGGCTCGAAGAATTCCCCGCTCCAGTGGGTTTCGATGTCTTGGTGAGCGAGGTCGTTGCGGAGGACACGTCCGAGACGCATCAACCCTTCGGATTCAGAGAGCTCTAGGGCCGAAAGATGCTCACGCATCGTGGTCGTGTCGCGCGTGAAGTAGTTGACGATCAGCACCCCCATGAGAACGAAGACCATCACGGCCACAGGTACCGTAGTTGGGGGAGATTTAGCTCGAAGTGGCCGAGAAACGGTTGGGCAATGGCGGTCAGGCTGGCGGACCAAAACCCGTAGGAGAGAGCCGTTCCTGAGATGATTGCCAGAGAATAGAGACGAACCCGCATGCGGCCGTAATCACGGGGGCGCCATAAGGGGCTGGCGAGCGCGAACAGGAGCACCACGATGCCCCCAACTACGGAAGTCGTGAGCAGATCGTCACTGGCCCATAAGGTCAGGAGGACCGCCGACAGGGCAACCAGGAGGGCGAAGAGAAACAGCCGCCGGCGTCCGGACAGACCTTGGAGCAAATTCGATAAGAAGCTCATTCAGTGCCTCCCGCAATGCTTCCCGTACTCATCGTTATATCGATTGTCGTGTTAGGAGACAAACGCTCTGAGGCAAATTGCTTTGGCGCTTTATGGATTCCAGACTGCTAACGACCATGGAAAGATGCTACCGGACGTTTTGGAGTGCGGCGGCAACCTTTTCCCGGTCCTTGCCGGAATTCGCGGTGCTCAAGGTAACCACAGGGTTAGCTATAGAGCACCTGCCCGCCGCCGCTTTGGATTTAGCGATGCATACGGCGTTGCAGCCAGGGGAAAGCGCCGTCGCCGCGGCGCGTGCGGAATTCAGCGCCCAGGTCCCTGGCAAACGCTGCTGGTATCCCCCATCACTGAGGTTCGATTCGGCCGCGCCGCTTTGCCGGTGCACTCCAAAAGAGCCTTTCGTTTTTCATCTGTGGAAATCTGCGTAATCTGCGAATTAAAAAGACGCCTTTGCGGACAACGCCGAATAACGCCGAACAGCGCCAGGATCGAATGAGAAAACCAATCCTGAATTGTTTGGCGTTGTGAGGTGGACCCTACGCTAACCATCTGATGATTGTAGGGTCCGCTGTGCGGACCGCGGCGATGTTGCAGCCATTTAACATGTGAAAACAGTCGGTTAGAGTTAAATAACAGGATCTAGCGTCTCACCGGAACTGCTCATGTTGCGTGAATTCTCAGACGGGATATTGCAACGACTCTACCCACCGACCTGTGTGCTCTGCGGCGCTCAGGGACAGGGTGGGCTGGATCTGTGTGCCCCCTGTCTGGCGGATCTACCGAGGAACCGGCATTGCTGCCGCCGCTGCGCGCTGCCCCTGCCCGCCGAGCTGCCGCCGGGCGCTCTGTGCGGTGAGTGCCAACGCCGCTTGCCGCCCTACGCCGTCTGTTACGCCGCCTTCCGTTACGAGGGACCCCTGCCTATCCTAAGTACCTAGTTTCGACCGATATTGCAAATTCATAACCTCTGGTTGGCTCTCATGCTCCAGCGTCAAAGCCAGCAGTATCAATCGAAACTAGGTACTAGTGGGTGGGGCCAAGTTCCGGGCCCGTCTGAATCTGGCCCGGCTGCTCGGGCAATGCCTGGCAAGTACCCTGGGCGAGTGTGGCGCCGAGCTGCCGGACCTGATTGTGCCGGTGCCGTTACACGCGAAGCGATTGCGCGAGCGGGGTTACAACCAGGCCCTCGAGCTTGCCCGCACCATTGGTCGCGAACTTTCGATTCCGGTGGACATCCAGAGCTGTGTGCGGGTCTCGGCCACGCCACCCCAGGCCGGATTGGCGCGCAAGGAGCGGCAGCGTAATGTGCGCGGGGCATTCCGGGTCCTGCACCCGCCAGGCGTCGAACGGGTGGCGATTCTGGACGACGTGGTCACCACTGGCAGCACCGTCACGGAGCTGACCAGGGTGCTGCTGAGGGCTGGCGTCGAGCGTGTGGACGTCTGGGCGGTGGCGCGTACGCCCTGATCTCCGCCGGGTGGTTCCGAAATGGGAACTATTTTTGTCGCCTATCTTTTCTATTCGCAGATTACGCAGATTCCCACAGATTATTTCTTTTTAATCTGCGATAATCGGCGTAATCTACGGATAGATTGCGGTTCAAAAAAAACAGACCGACTCTACCTTTATAGCCTAGCAAACCCCCGCGCCAGATCGGCTTTGATGTCTGCGATCGCTTCTAAGCCGACGGCGATTCGGATCAGGCCCTCGCCGATCCCCGCCAGCTCCCGTTCCTCATCGGTAAGACGGCCGTGGGTGGTGGTAGCGGGGTGGGTGATGGTGGTCTTGGTGTCCCCTAGATTGGCCGTGATCGAGAGCAGGCGCGTCGCGTCGATGACCCGCCAGGCGGCCGCTCTTCCGCCGCGCACCTCGAAGGCGACGATCCCGCCGCCGGTGCGCTGCTGGGTCCCGACCAGGTGATGCTGGGGGTGGGCATCGAGCCCCGGATAGAAGACCTTGATCACGCCGGGTTGTCTTTCAAGCCAGGCGGCAAGTACCTGGGCATTGCGTGCGTGGGCCAGCATCCGCAGCTCCAGGGTCTCCAGCCCTTTGAGAAAGACCCAGGCATTGAAGGGGCTCATGCTGGGGCCGGCGGTGCGCAGTACGCCGAAGACTTCCTCGCCTACGAGCTTATGGTTGCCGACCACGGCGCCGCCGACACACCGGCCCTGCCCGTCCAGGTATTTGGTGGCGGAGTGTACTACCAGGTCCGCCCCCAAGGTCAGGGGCCGTTGCAGGGCCGGGGTGCAGAAGCAGTTGTCCACCACCAATAGACAGCCGTGGGCATGGGCGAGCTCGGCCAGGGCCCGGATGTCCGCCATCTCGGTAAGGGGGTTCGAGGGTGTCTCCAGAAACAATAACCGGGTGTCGGGGTCGATTGCCCGCTCCCAGGCAGCCGGCTCCGCCAAGGGTACATAGTGGGTCTTGATTCCGAAGCGGGTCAGATACTTGTTGAACAGGATGGTAATGGAACCGAAGATGCTGCGGGAGGAGAGGATCCGGTCCCCCGCCTTCAGCAGCCCTAGGCATAGGCTCAGGATGGCGGACATGCCCGAGGCGGTCGCGACGCAGCGTTCACCCCCTTCCATGGCCGCTAGCCGCTCCTCGAAGATGGCTACGGTGGGGTTGGTGAACCGGGAGTAGATGTTTCCGGGCTCGTCGCCGCTGAAGCGGGCCGCCGCCTCGCGGGCGTTGGTGAAGACGTAGCTGGAGGTGGTGAAGATGGGTTCCCCATGCTCACCCTCCGGGGTCCTGTGGTGGCCGGCGCGGATGGCAAGGGTGGCGAGTTCGAACGCGTCCAGGGTGCTCATCGATAACTCTCCATATTCATATCAATAGCAAAATGAAAGAGCCGGATATTATTTGTAACGCTGTCAGTTCTGAGATGAACAGATTTGCAGCGGATTATTCTCTTTGGATGGCATTTATCTATCATCTCAAGCAACTCATTTCTATTCCAGATGCAAATATCTTCAACTCTGCCTGTGGCAAGTTCTACAATCCACTCATTGACTTTGTAGAACCAATGGCGAGGCGAGTCCTTTTGCACGTAAGCGATCATCACTGCCGAATTTAAATCGGCCCCATGAAGGCCGAGCTTGAAACGTTGGATTCCGCCACTTTTAGCGTCGCCTCCTGTAACGTACTCCTTTTCACGCCCTTTTGGAGAAGGAGCAGGAAATCGTTTACATTCAAAGACCAAGACAGGATCATAGATGGTGTATAATCGTGCGTCAATTGTCACTGCCTTCACAGGTGACGCTGAGAGACCTACCCGTCGGCGGTCAATCTGAGGCTCTTCATGATTAAAGCGAACCATTGGAAAATCATTCCGCGCCTGTGTGTCGAGGAATTTGCATAATTGCAAATTCAGTTCATCTTCTGATTTTTTATCCGGTCTATCAGGGTCATCACGCCAATGCGGTAGCTGCTGATGAACAAAAGAAATGGTTTTGGGAACAATCTTTTCTGCCTTCGGTTCAATCCCGGATGTGATTTGACCAATGGATGGCATTTCAGGCTCGACATGATCCCTATTCATGGTCAATATCCCTGTTTACGTAGATCTAAAAGGGTTTCATCAGCATCCCGAACTGCAGTTGAACGGATCCAGTAGCGTAAGCGATCCGGTTTTATGAGTAATAAGACATTTTCAGAATAAATGCGTAATAAACGGACTGTTTGTAGATGGCTGTGATTCTCCTTATAATATACAAGTTTTCGAAGCTCGATTTCAGGGTGCTCTGCAAGCCATTCGAGGTTTGGGCGTTCACCAAAATAGAATGGCTGACAGATTAGACCATCAAGAAAAACAGGGGCAGATGCTTTCAGATTATCATATACGCTGCCCAGCATACGGACAAACAGGCTTGAATAATTCCGAAGTGCCTGCTCTTCAGCGGCAGTTCGTAATAAGTCTGAATTCTGCCCAAGTCGCACATAGGAGGTTATATATTCAAGTACATCCTCGCACAAGGCATTTTCCCAGAAAGAGAGAGAAATTTCTTCGGCTGCTTCGGGGTAAGGCAGAATGTCGATATCTCGCTTGAGAATCGAGGTGGATTTTCCCACTAAAGATCGAGTTCCGTTCAATGTACAAGCAAATCGATAGAGCGCATGATTCTTGATAAGAAATTCATAAAAATGATGTAAATCAGATACCTGCGACGGAGGGGTATGAATACCAATAATTTGGTGCCGATATGCGATAAACCCTTTATCCCAGAAAACGATAGGGAGAGAATCTGTCTCTTTTATCAAAACAAGCGGTGTAGTGTAGCGGTCTTCAGTACGGGCGGAACAGAAGAGTCTTTCTTTCACATTGGAAATTTTTGCTTCATCTATGCCGGAATCAGTAAGTGCATCGGTAGGAAGGAGGGGTTTCCCTTCCAGAAACGGCGCTGGTGTTCGCCTTCCCGTTTTGGCTGCAATAAACCCTTCGCCATAACCCCAGCCTTTGTGCCGCACAAATTCAGCAAGCTTACGTATATCTCGAAGGCGTTGCGATATATCTAATAATCGCCCTCCACCAAGAAGATTCACTCGCCATATAAAAGGAAACTCTTCAGCTTGTCTTTGCGTGATACGATGCCGATCATAGTGATCCAATTCAAAACAGATCCGTTCGTGAACGCTTACCGTTCTACGAAAAGTCCAGTGAGCGATCAAATTATCCCCTTCGGGAATTCCCTTTTCGGCTAAGATTGCAATGGTCTTAGGATCCGCTTCATATAGGTTGCGAATAGAAGTAAAATCAAGAATTGCTTTGATTCTACATTTTCGAGCTATGGCATTACGGAAAAAATTTTTAGTTTTATCGTTATGCAGTAGGTCGGAAGGTTGAATTAAACAAATTTGTCCACTGGGTCGAAGAAGATTTAGTGCCTGTTCCAGAAATAGGTAAGCTACCTGTTTGTCCGGTAGTTCTCCACGCTCAGTATTATGCTGTTTCGCAATGCTATTTGCTTCCTCTCCGGCTGGTGAGAGCTTTGATTCAAAAGGAGGATTACCTATAATTATTTCGAAATCTTCTTTACAGGGGTTGAACTCTATTTTTTCAGGCCCGATAATAGCACTGAAAAAATCTACTCCAAATAGGTTTGATTCACGGAGATAATCAAACTTCAAGTCTCCCCAAATCACGTCGGGTTGCAATGCATCGCAAATAGCCAGGCTCAAACTAAATGCGGTCAAATCAATAGCTCCTGCGTCCAATTCAAACCCATAAATACTTTCCTTGAGGATTCGTTTAAGCGTATCGACATCCGGACGTTGCCAATTATTACGGCTCCGCCATACATTAACGAGCCTCCTGAATGCTCCAACAAGAAAAACACCTGATCCGCATGCTGGATCTAGAACGCGTTCGTTGCCAGTGAGCTTGTTGTAAGGCATGGCATGATTTAATAATAGAGATGCCAAAAATGGAGGAGTATAAACAGTACCGTGCCCCCCTTTAACGAAACGTTGATACAGATGACTGATAATTTCAACAGGGAGATGTTCGAAAGAGAATTGCTGCCAAAGGTATCGCTGTTTGTTTAGAGTTCTGGCCTCGACAACATCTGAAAATGTTTCAAGGATTGGTTTTGTAATATCTTCACGACGGACGGTAAAAATATCACCATTGAATTTTTGTTCCAAAAAGTTCAATAGGTTATATACATTCTCGGGTTTACCGCCTCGCAATACATCAAAAAAACTTTTGGCCCCCTTATGGAATTCACCAAACCAACCACCATTCGGGAAAACACGACGATCTTCGAGATATTTGATCAATACCATTAACAAAAGTAAACGACGGAGAATGGGCTTCTCTTCTCCATCAAGCTCGCTATCAGCTTCCACTACGGCCTGGATTAAAGATTGGTGTGCGGCCTTGTTATGATCTGCTAATTCCTTATTAATAGGTTCTTCCCAAAAAGTTCCATCAGCCAGCCCCAGTGCTGAAAACCTTTGTAGTTCAACATTTATAGCACCAGCAGTCCTCAAAGTTTTACTATCTATTTTGTCTACGGGATTATACTGACACTCTTTAGCATCAGACTCCCAAAAGTCTGGTCCTCGAGCACAGGTTAATACATCAATTCGGCTGGGCCAAGCGATATAAAGCAATGGCGCAGTACCATGAAGCCAGACTTTTAAATGAAGTTCAGCTAATTCTTTTTCATTAAGATGCTCATCAGAGTTATCAACGACATAAGCTGAAATTTGAGACGACCGACCATCTGAGAAACGGCGGAAGAATACGAAACCTATATGCTCGAATAGCTCAGCTTCAAAAAGTGCTACTTTTTCGTCAGTTTCGAGATTGAGCGTATTGGAAGCACTCCCTACAGGCACTAATCCTGTAGTAGGATCTCCGTCACCATCAGTAAAATCAACTAACCGGAGAGAATGGCTTTTCATTATAAACCTTATTTCTCGTTCCCACGCGGCGCGTGGGAACGAGAGTGACTGCCCCCTGACAACTGTAGGATACGAGGCGACTGGGCATGGGATCAGGCCGTGTTGTAGAGCTCGATGACCGTTTCGCTGGGCCTGGAGGCGGATTCCCTGATGCTGTTGCTACGGTTCTGCTCGAGCTGATCGAGATACCGAGTGGTGACGTCTCCGGTCACGTATTCGCCGTCGAATACCGAGGTGTCGAAGCGGTCCACATCGCTCTTGTTCTTCTTCTGGACCGCCTCGATCAGGTCGTCCAGATCCTGGAAGATGAGGCCGTCCGCTCGGAGCAGGCGGCAGACTTCATCCTCGGAACGGCCGTGGGCGATGAGCTCGCTCGCGGTGGGCATGTCGATGCCGTAGACATTGGGATAACGTACCGGTGGGGCCGCGGAGGCGAAATAGACCCGCTTGGCACCCGCGTCCCGTGCCATCTGGATGATCTGCCGGGACGTGGTCCCCCGGACGATGGAGTCGTCCACCAGCAGTACGTTCTTGCGCCGGAACTCCAGATCGATGGCGTTGAGCTTTTGGCGCACAGACCTCTTGCGCACCTTCTGCCCCGGCATGATGAAGGTGCGCCCGATGTAACGGTTTTTGATGAAACCTTCCGCGAAACCGATGCCCAGCCCGTCGGCGACCTGGAGGGCAGCGGTGCGGCTGGTCTCGGGTACGGGGATGACCACGTCGATGTCATGGTCCTGCCACTCGCGCTTGATCTTCGCGGCCAGCTTTTTCCCCATGCGCAGGCGCGCCCGGTGGACCGAGATGTTGTCGATGATGGAGTCCGGCCGCGCAAAATAGACGAACTCGAAGATGCAGGGCGAGAGTACCGGCTGTTCCGCGCATTGTTTCCTGTACAGCCGACCCTCGGCGTCGATGAATACCGCCTCGCCCGGCGCGATATCCGCGATGAGTTTGAAGCCCAGGGTGTCCAGGGCCACGCTCTCGGAGGCGATCATGTATTCGATGCCCGCGTCGGTCTTGCGCTTGCCGTAGACCGCGGGCCGAATGCCGTGGGGATCCCGAAAGCCGCAGACGCCGAACCCCGGAATCATCAGGACCGCCGCGTAGCCCCCGCGGCAGTGCCGATGGACCCCTGCCACGGCATCGAAGATATCCCGTTCGTCGATCCGCAGCTTGCCTTGAAGCTGCAGCTCGTGGGCGAAGATATTGAGCAGGACCTCCGAGTCCGATGCGGTGTTCAGGTGGCGCAGATCTTCGGCGTAGAGATCGCGCTTGAGCGCCTCGGCATTGATGAGGTTGCCGTTGTGCGCCAGCACGATCCCGTATGGAGAATTGGTGTAGAAGGGTTGGGCCTCCGCGCAGCTTGAAAGGCCCGCCGTGGGATAGCGCACGTGCCCCAGGCCCATGTTACCCCGCAGGTAGAGCATGTGTTCGGTGCGGAAGACGTCCCGGACCAGGCCGCTGTCTTTGCGCAGATGGAGCTTCTCGCCTTCGCTGGTGACGATGCCGGCGGCGTCTTGTCCGCGGTGTTGCAGGACCAGCAAGGCGTCATAAAGGGATTGGTTGACCGGCCCCTGGCCGACGATGCCGACGATGCCGCACATGACGTACCTCTAGCGGATGCAAGCGACCTGTATCGGGGCGGAAAATCTAATATGGATGCCCTCAACGACCGATACCATTGAGCTGGCAGGATCTCCACGGAAAATTTAGCCGCAAATAAACGTCAATGGACTAAAAGCGTCGATGATGGCGAGCCAATCGCAATCGATTGGCGTTCATTGGCGGCAAAAAAAGAATTCCCGCTGTAAAAATCTGCGGACAATAAAGGATGTCGCCCGGATAAATGTCAACACGACCTGGGTATGACGGGTAGATCCGATATCGCCTTCACCGATGAATCGCCGGGCTCGACGGGTCCGGACTCGGCGCGCGCTACAGATCCTTCAACCGGTCCGTCACCTGCACCGGGATTTGCTCCAGGATACGCTCGGCCAGGACCTGGAAGTGGCCGATAAGGGACGATTGCCGCCACCAGGCGTCTTCCGGCCAAGACGTGAGCGACCCGAGGAACACCAACATTGCTGCCAGAATTACCCCCCTGGCCGCACCGAACAGGCTTCCCAGGACGCGATCTATGCCGGTAAACCCCTTCTTTTTCAACAGTACGGAAAGCAGGTAGCCTAAGATTGCCCCGAGGACCAATACCCCGAGGACCAGGATCAGGAAGGCGACGATGATCTGGAAATTGGGGCTCGTGATCCAGCGCGCGAGCTCCTCGGTAAGTTCCTCCTGGAGGGAGGCGCTCGCGATCCAACGCGCGAGCACACCGGCAAGTTCCTTATGGAAGGTCCAGGCGACAAACAGGGCAACAAACCAGATAACGAAAGAGAGCACTTCGCGCACGAACCCGCGCACGAACCCGATGAGGGCGGACAGGGCAATGACCCCAATGATGGTGTAATCGACCCAGGCCATGCTTGATTTGCCGCTTGTTTGCCCCTCAGGGGTAACGCTGAATCTGGCCCTTCCGCCCCGTTTTCCTCCGCAGCTTAGCGGCCACCGACTCGATGCGTTTGCGCGTCAATTCCGGCCCGATGCGGATCCGGTACCACAGTTTCTGTTTCACCCGTGCTTCCTGGATAAAGGCGGGAAATCCCTTGACGCGCAAATCCTGCACCAGCGTGTCGGCACGTGCGTACTCCCGCACGCTGGCCACCTGGATGACCCAGGAGGAGGGGCTCGTGGACGACCGGGCCGGAGCCGCGGGTTGCGAGGGTGCCGGTTTGGGGGTCGCGGTTGCCTTAGGCGCCCGCTTCGGCTTGGCCGCAGGCCGCGCTTTCGGTTTGGGGGTCGTGGTTGCCTTGGGCGCCCGCTTCGGTTTGGCCACGGGTCGCGCTTTCGGCTTGGGGGCCGCGGTTGCCTTGGGCGCCCGCTTCGGCTTGGCCGCGGGCCGCGCTTTCGGCTTGGGGGTCGCGGTTGCCTTGGGCGCCCGCTTCGGCTTGGCCGCGGGCGGTGTTTTCGGTTTGGGGATCGCGGTCGCCTTGGGTGCCGGTTTCGGCTCGGCCGCGGGCAGTGCTTCCTCGACCGGGACCAGGTCCGGCTCGGGCCCGAGCTCGGGTCTCTTGATTGCGGGTGTCTCGAAGAACTCCGGCGGCGGGAGCTCCTGCGGTAGCGACGGATCCCCCTGCGTCGGCTCCTGATACTCGGAGAACGTGGACACGGGGGGCTCGACCGGAGGCTCCTGGACAGAAGCATCATAGCCCTGGTCGAAGTCCGGCGCTGGAGGAATCGCCATTTCCTGTTCCGATACCGGCTGTAAGGTCTCCTCCTCCTCCAGGAGCATGGGGAGAAAGATCACCAGCAGCACGACGATGACCGCCGCGCCTATCAGACGTCGTTTTGCTCCTTCCTCCATAAGCCTTCCCGCAACAGCGTTGCCCGAGTGGAATGTTCCAAAGATTATATCAGGATGCCGCCGCGCCGTGGATATAGCGTAAGGCCGCCTCGACAGTGGTGAAGGATCCGAATGCCAGGATGCAGTCGCCTGCCCGGGCCCTGTCCGCCGCGGTCCGGAGCGCTTCGGTAATGCCCTCGCATCCGTGCAGATCCCGCTCCGCTGCCAGGCCCTCCAACCCCGCGCGCAGCTCGGCGGTGGGCAAGGCCCGGGGGTCTGCACTTTGCCCCAGGTACCAGGCATCGACTTGCCCGGCCAGGGGTTCGGCGATGGCCTGCGGGTCCTTGTCCTGCAGGACCCCGAGCACCGCATGCATGCGACCTGGGCAATCGAAGGCGCGCAGGTTGGCCGCCAGCGCTGCGGCCGCCTGCGCATTGTGGGCGACATCCAGGAGCCAGGTCACCGCGCCCGGCACGATCTGGAAGCGCCCCGGCAGGTGTGTCCGCTGCAAACCCAGGCTCAGGTGAGGGATCGCCACCGGTAGACGCGGATTCAGGCAAGCGACCGTCATCAGGACAGTGGCGGCATTGTCGCGTTGGAAGATCCCACGTAGGGCGGGCGCGGGCAGACCTGTCTGCACCAGTTCAGGGCCCAGCCAGTGCCAGGTGGAACCCTCGTCTTCCCAATCGAAATCGCGCCCCAGGACGAACAGATCGCAGCCGAGCGTTTCGGACCGCTCGAGCAAGGCCCCGGAGGGTGCCCGATGCCCCACGACGGCAGGCCGGTGGGGCCGGAAAATGCCGGCCTTCTCCGCAGCAATCCGGTCCGGGGTGTCACCGAGCCATGCGGCGTGGTCCATACCGATGGTGGCCACTACCGCAACGTCCGGGTCCAGGATATTGACCGCGTCCAGCCGTCCGCCGAGACCCACCTCCAGAATCGCAACATCCGGTTGGGCACGGACGAATAGGTCCAGGGCGGCCAGGGTGCCGAACTCGAAATAGGTCAGGGTCGAGGCCCCGCGTGCCCGATCGACGCGCTCAAAGGCGGCGCACAGGGTAGCGTCCCGGATCTCCAGCCCATTCAGGCGGATGCGCTCGTTGTAGCGCAGCAGGTGGGGGGAGGTATAACAGGCGGTCCGATAGCCGGCGGCACGGTAGATGGACTCGAGCATGGCGGCGCAAGAGCCCTTGCCGTTGGTGCCGGCGATGGTGATGACGGGGAAAGCCACCGAGTCGCGTTGCAGCCGGGACCAGACCGCCGCGCTACGCTCCAGCCCCAGCTTGATAGTCCTTGGGTGCAGGGTCTCCTGCCAACGCAGCCAGCTTTGGAGGTCGTCGAATCTCATTGATCCCGTTCCTGCATACACGCGGGGATCCGAAGCTAGGCGGGCGCGGATTTTTTAATCCGCAGTCCGGCCTCCCAACCAGCGCCGGATAATTCAGGATTGCTGAACGATCGTCGCATAGCGTGATCGCGGGGCGTTTCTGGGATTATACTTACACACCATCTGTGCACTTCCTTAAGTCGAAGAGGCCTCGAATGGATGCCGATACACTTCGTTTGCTCTTGATCGTCGCCGGTGGTCTGGTGCTGGGCGGACTCTATATCTGGGAACGGCGGCGGGCCCGTTCCGATAAGGAGGGGCCTTACGAGAGAAGCGAACCGGACGATGACAAGCGCGAGCCCTGGCTCGACACCGGGGCCGATGAGGCGGGCGATAAGAGCGATGGCACAGCTGCGGGCGACGACGCCCGAGAGCGGTCCGGGCCGCCATTGCCGCCGGACCGGCCGGATCAGTCGGATCAGTCGGAGCTCGAGCTGGAGCCGCCGGTGGTAGCGGACAGGCGGGGGCCGGTGCGCCCCAAGAGTCCGATGGTCCTGTCGCTCCATATCATCCCGAAAGAGGGGGGCTTCGACGGCGAGACCATCGTGCGTGCGGCCGGGCGGTGCGGAGTCGAGCCTGGGGAAATGGAGATCTTCCACTGTTACGCCGATGCCGAGTCCACCGAGCATCCGGTGTTCAGTATGGCCAACATGGTCAAGCCCGGGACCTTTCCCTTCGGTGCCATGGACGAGTTCGAATCGCCCGGGCTGACCCTGTTCTCCCAGGTGGAAGGCGCCCCCGACGACCCGTCCCGACTGGAAGCGATGCTCACCGCCGCGCATTGCCTGGCCGATGCGCTCAAGGCGGAGATCCGCATCGGGAGCAGGGAATCGCTCACGCCCGAGTCGGAGGAGCGTTTGCGGGATCGGGTCCATGAGCTGATGGCTTGGCGGCTGACTGATCCGGACCCCCAATGAGCGTCCCCATCGCCGTTCGCTCCCGTATCGAGGAGCTGCGGCGGGAGATCGATCACCACAACTACCACTATTATGTCCGCGACGACCCGCAGGTCCCGGACGCCGAGTACGACCGACGGTGGCGCGAGCTCCAGGACCTGGAGACCCGATATCCGGACCTGATAAGCCCCGAATCACCGACCCAGCGGGTGGGCGGCGAGCCCCTGGCGAGCTTCGCCGAGGTCGAACACCTGGTCCCCATGCTCTCCTTGGAGAACGCCTTTGACGAGGCCGAGCTGCGGGCCTTCGACCGCCGGGTGTGCGAGCGGCTCGGGTATGACCGGGTCCGCTACCTGGCCGAGCCCAAGCTGGACGGCTTGGCTATCAGCTTGATCTTCGAAGGGAGGCGATTGCGCCGGGCGGCCACCCGTGGCGACGGACGTCGGGGTGAGGACGTGACGGCCCAGGTGCGCACCATCCGCTCCGTGCCCCTGCGGTTGCGAGGCGAAGGCTGGCCGACGCTGATGGAGGTGCGCGGCGAGGTCTTTCTGCCCAAAACCGGTTTTACGGCCATCAACGCCAGGGCCCGAGAAGAGGACGGCAAGACCTTCGCCAATCCCCGCAACGCCGCCGCCGGCAGCCTGCGGCAGCTCGACCCCAAAATCACGGCCCAGCGGCCCCTGACCATGTTCTGTTACGGCTTGGGCGCGGTGCAGGACGGCACCCCGGCGTCCACCCATAGCGAGCGTCTGGCGTTGCTGAAAGACTGGGGACTGCGTACCTCCCCGGAGCTGCGGGTGCTGGACGGCATCGAGGCCTGCATCGCCTATCATCAGGAGATCGAGACCAAGCGTGACGCCCTCGACTATGACATCGACGGCGTAGTATTCAAGGTCGACTCCCTGGCCGATCAAGAGGCCCTGGGCTTCGTTGCCCGCGCGCCGCGCTGGGCGATTGCCTACAAGTTTCCCGCCCAGGAGGCGCTCACCACCGTCGAGGCGGTGGTGTTCAATGTGGGTCGCACCGGCGCCGTTACCCCGATGGCCCGTTTGCAGCCCGTCTTCGTGGGCGGCGCCACCGTCTCCAACGCCACCCTGCACAACCTGGACGAGATCCGACGCAAGGACATTCGGGCCGGGGACACCGTCTACATCCGCCGCGCCGGCGACGTCATCCCGGAGGTAGTGCGGATCCTGCCCGAGCGCCGGCCACCAGGGACCGAGCCGGTTAAGCTCCCCCGGAGCTGCCCGGACTGCAATTCCCCGGTGGTGAAGCCCGCGGGAGAGGCCATTGCCCGTTGCACCGGCGGCCTCCACTGTCCGGCACAGCGCAAGGAGACGATCTGGCACTTCGCCGCGCGGCGGGCCATGGACATCGAAGGGTTGGGGGAGGAGCTCATCGAGCAGCTGGTGGACAGGGGGATGCTCGCAGACCCTGCGGATCTCTATACCCTGAAGGAAAAGCGCGAGCAGCTCATCGATTTGGAGCGCATGGGCAAGAAATCGGTCGCCAACCTGCTTACGGCCATCGAGGAGAGCAAATCCACCACCCTGGCCCGGTTTATTTTTGCGCTCGGAATCCGAGAGGTGGGTGAGGCAACCGCACAGGCCCTCGCGGACGCCTTTCCGGACTGGCGACAGCTGAGGAAGATCCGACGGGTCGAAGACCTGGTGCCGCAATGGGGCGTCAAGGGTGTCGGCCCCGAGACCGCGCGGGCCGTCCGCAAGTTCTTCGAGGATAAACCCGCATTTACCCCCAAAGGCGCGTTTTCCGATTGGCTGGTGGCGCGGAAGATCCCCGGCGTCACTGTCAATGTGGCCGCGGCCCTGGTCGATCGCTTCGAGACTTTCCAGGCGCTGAGCCAGGCCCAGGTCGATGATTTGGAGCAGGGGATAAAAGGCGTTGGCCACAAGACCGCACGGGCCATCCGCCGGTTCTTCGAGGATAAGCCTGAGTTTACCCCCGAAGGCGCATTTTCCGATTGGCTGGCGGCGCGGAAGATCCCCGGCGTCGGCACCAAGGTGGCCGCAGCCCTGGTCGATCACTTCAAGACTTTCCAGGCGCTGAGCCGGGCGCAGGTGGAAGACCTGGAGTACCGGAAAGAGAGTCGGGTGCCCGGCGTCGGGGAGGTGGTTGCCGAACGGATCGTCGGCTTCTTCGCCGAGCGTCGCAACCGGATCGTGATCCGGCGGTTGTTGAGCGCCGGTGTTCATTGGGAGACGCCGGCGGTCCCCGCCGCGGCGCCCGACCAGCTACCCTTGACCGGCAAGACGGTCGTCATCACCGGCACCCTGAGCCGGTCCCGCGATCGGATCAAATCGGCGTTGCAGGCGCGCGGCGCCAAGGTGACCAGCACCGTCTCCAAGCAGACGGACTACCTGATCGCCGGTGCGGACCCTGGGTCCAAGCTGACCAAGGCACGAGCGCTCGGAGTTACCCTAGTGGATGAGGAAGGACTCGCCGATCTATTGGGTGGGGATTGAGGAATGGAGATCCGCGGTCTGCTTCTTGCGGACGTGCCATCCTTGGCCGCTGGGTTCCGGCGTCCCAGCCGGAACGACGATCTGGTGGGTTAGCTACCCGTCATTGCTGATTATACCCAAGCCTTCTCAAAACACACGAGATTGTGTTGCGGATGGACGGCATCCATGAAGTATACCGGGTCGTCTTTAGCCGTGGTTTTTTTCAGGTTCTCGTAATCGCGGAGGAATTGTTCGTGCGCCTTCGGGTCGGCTTTGCCAGGGACCAACTTCGGCTTGTTGTAGACGTCGCCCAAGCGATGCAGCACCGCAGTCATGCCGCTCTCGGTGTAGGAGATCCCGACGGTGTCTTCCACCCCGTGCGCGATCGCCTTGGCCGACAGGTCCCGGTGCGCTTGCAGATGAGCGTCCAAGCTCGCCAGATCATCTGCGGCGAGCGCGCACGTGCTTCCGCCAACCTCGGTACCGACACGACGCAACCCCTCGATACCGCCTTGGCGATAGCGTTTGAAATGGTTGCGCCCGGTAGTGGTATCGACCGACAAGACTTCGGCTACTTGTTTCGCTGTCCAGTCGGTGGCAAGCAACACTACCGCCTTGATTCGGTCAGCGGCGCGCTTCTCATGGGCGCTGCGATGCGCCGCCCGCAGTTCGGCGAGCTGTTCGGTTGAAAGCGTGTAGTCGAGCATGCCCTATATGTTACAAGTATCTTCAGCTGGTTACGCGCGGTTCTTAAACTCAAAAATCATATGAGAGCGGTATACAAAGCCATTAATTTTTCTTATTTTGTTTAAAAGACGGAACGTGGCCTGCCTCAGTTGTTTATATTTTCCGATATTTTGAACCGTATATCAGGGTTGAGCCTTTCTTTTCCTATTTGGCCGGATGGATACCACTACGATTGAGCTCAAACGCCAGTAGGGGATTCTTGAGTTGAAAAAAGGGTGGTGGTTAATATTTAAATGACGCGAGAAAGCCCTTTTACAACACCCTCCTGGAGGGAGAGGGGGTGGGGAGAGGGGGTCAAAGGGCAAAGATCGGTGCCTTTTGCGACACCCTCGGAGGGAGAGGAGTTAGTTGCAGGAGTGCCGGCCCCCCCACCCTATGCTCCAGCCCAATGCCATTACTAAGGCGCGGTCCTGGATTATTTGTCGCGCAATCCTATAATAGGACAGGATTTACAGGATTACCCAGGATTCACAAGATTCTTGCATTTTAGATACAAATGTTTGGCCACGGCCACCGGCGACCAACAGGTCACCCTGACACTCACGGCGGACAATGACGTCACCATCAATTATCGAAGATCGTCTGCCTGTCCTCAGCCTTGCGAGCTCCTGGGACCATCCGGGTGGATCGAGCTGGTCGAACCCGAGGTCGCGTCACGGGCGATAGAGATTGAGATCGACCAAGCGGATGCGGATCCACCGCGAAAAAAGTAGGTCGGGTTAGGCGCGTGTCGCTGGGTCGAGCGATGCAAACCGACCTGAAGGCGCCGTAACCCGACAAAACCTAGTACGTATGCTCTCAACGAGCGAAATAGAAAATTTAGCCGCAAATCGACGCAAATGACCGCAACATCCCAGCAGTCCGCACAGCGGACCCTACCATCAATTCGATCCAGAGAGGGCCCCAGCCCATGACCCGTTTTTTCGTTGACCCCAAGGTCGCGGGAAGGGATTGCATCCGTGTCTCCCGGCTCCGGGCGGTCGCCCTGGCCTTGGCGGTCGCCCTCCTGGCTATGGGCGCCGGCGCCGCCCAGGCGCAGGACTTCACCGTCACCAATGCGAACGATAACGGCACCGGCAGCCTGCGCGAGGCAGTAACCCAAGCCAACGCCGCCGGTACCGGGCCCCATCGCATCACCTTCGCCGCCGGCGTGACGGGCCCCATCGTCCTGACCGGTGATCAGATCGACATCACCCAGGCCCTGACCATCACTGGCCCCACGACCGGTCTGACCATCGACGGCAATCAAGCCAGCCGCACCGGACGCATCTTCGGGGTCACCGAACGGGTGGCGGTGACCCTGGAGCAGCTGACCCTGACCAACGCCAAGACCACGGCGATAGGAAGCGGTTTTGATTGCGCCAAGACCACGGGCGGGGGTGGGGCAATCTGCGCGGAGGGCGACCTGACATTAGGCAACAGCACCGTCTCGGGGAGCCACACGGAGCGCTCCGGCACTAATGGCGGCGGGATTTTTGGCCACCAGACCGTCACCCTGACCAACAGCACCGTCTCGGAGAACTACACGGAAGACGCCTCTGGTGGCGGGATTGCCAGCAGTGCAGGGATCACGCTGACCAACAGCACCGTTTCGGGGAACTACACGCAAGGCAGCAACAGCAGGGGCGGTGGGATTTATGGCAGCAGCACTGTCACGCTGACCAACAGCACCGTTTCGGGGAACTACACGCAAGGGGGCAACGCCGATGGCGGTGGGATTTATAGCAAAGGAACCGTCACCCTGACCAACAGCACGGTCACGAAGAACGCCACGCGCGGGGGCGCCAAGGGCGGCGGGGTGTATCTCTTTACCGGCACGGCCACCTTCACTAGCAGCATCCTGGCGGGCAATACCAAGGGCGCCGGTACCAGCGCCGGCGCCAGCGATTGCGAAAAGGAATCGAGTGCCGCCGTCACCGCCGCCAACAGCCTGCTCCAGGCGACCGGCGCCCAGGCCTGCGATCTGAGCGCGACCGACGGCAACCTCATCGGGGAGCAGGCCCCGCGGCTGGGATCACTCGCAGACAACGGCTGTACGACCCCATCCGGCGGCGCCTGTGTCAAGACCCATGCCTTGCAGTCGGGCAGCCCGGCCATCGACGCCGGCGGTACGACGACGCTGAGCACCGATCAACGGGGACAGCCGCGCGTCCAGGGAGCAGCCGTGGATATGGGTGCCTACGAGTCCGGTTTCACCGGGACCGGTAGTCCTGAAGACCCGTCCCCCGGCACGACCACCGGCACCGCCGGCACGCCAAACACCGGCAGTGGTTGCCGCGCCGACATCCAGTGCAGCGACGCGGCCAAGCTGTGGATCCATCGGGCCTATCGCGGCTATTACGGGCGCTGTGCCGAGTGCGGCGGCTTTCGCTACTGGTGCGAACGCCTGGATGCGGAAGGCGGCGGCACCGATCTGACTCCCATCATCGCCGCCTTTGGCACCTCCCAGGAATACACCCAGCGCTTCAGCGGGCTGAGTGACGCCGAGCTGATCCACAACCTGTATCGGAACGTGTTCGATCGCACGGCCGAGCCCGGCGGGCTGGCGTTCTATCTCGCGCGCCTGGCATCCTACCGCGAGGCTTGGCGCGCCGACCATGCCGGCAGCGACGAGGGCGCCACCGAGTACGGCCTGTCCCATATCGCCTTGGACATCCTGCTCGGCGCCCAAGGCGACGACGTAGGCATCCTGGACGCCAAGCTGACCGACTGCGAGCAGTATCGAAGGCGTGGTAGGTCGGGTTAGGCACGTATCTCCGGATCGAGCGCTGCAAACCGACCTGAAAGCGTCTTAACCCGACAAAACCTAGCGAGGCTTCGCCTCAGACCGACAAGACGTGCATTTTTCGTGCAATGCATACCAAAATAGCAAGCGCGGAGGATCAAAACAGGGAATCCCATCCTTTTATGCCCTGCACGAATTTGACTCATTTGTAAAAGTCTGGTTCCCTCAAGGGATCCTAGCCGCTAGCCAGAAGGGCCAACGAAATATCGGTGGTCCCGGAAGCCGACAACATGTCGGCGATCCCAGGGGCCGACAACATGTCGGCGGTCCCAGGAGCCGACAACATGTCGGCGGTCCTAGGGGCCGACAACATGTCGGCGTTGCGGGGACGCGAGTGCGGCTGGGACCGCCGTCTTTCAGACGGCTTACGCACCCAATGACCAGCTGTCGGCAACGGTCAGAGCAGACGCCTTGTG
>NZ_FLUY01000699.1 GCF_900092655.1 Candidatus Thiosymbion oneisti | reverse complement strand
ATACACGGGAATCACACCTGCCGGCTGTCCGGCGTTATCCGGTGCGGCCCAGAGGGCGTCTGCTCTGAGCGTTGCCGACAGCTGGTGATGGGGTCCGTAAGCCGTCTGAAAGACGGCGGTCCCAGCCG
>NZ_FLUY01000780.1 GCF_900092655.1 Candidatus Thiosymbion oneisti | reverse complement strand
GGATATTTTGCGCAAATTTGCCTTCTCAGCAAGCCAGAGGGGCGGCGTATAACTTGCTGTTATTGTTGAGAAAAGGCTACCTGTTCCGTCATCGGTCATCGTGCTACC
>NZ_FLUY01000314.1 GCF_900092655.1 Candidatus Thiosymbion oneisti | reverse complement strand
TGGCATTGATTTTCGGCTGGCTCCCCACGCTCCAGCGTGGGAGCAGATCCCGACGCTCCAGCGTCGATTAAGCGCCTCGG
>NZ_FLUY01000209.1 GCF_900092655.1 Candidatus Thiosymbion oneisti | reverse complement strand
CGTCGATTAAGCGCCTCGGTAGGCTAACCGCCAACGCCGATCAGCACCGAGGAGCTGCGTCCGCGGGAGCGGACAAGCTGCCGTTCCCACGCTGGAGCGTCAATGCCATTAAGTTAAGCCTCAAAGCCCCTCTCCCGGCGGGAGGGTGTCGCAACAGCCCCGCTCCCGGTCTCTGG
>NZ_FLUY01000580.1 GCF_900092655.1 Candidatus Thiosymbion oneisti | reverse complement strand
CACAGAGGACACAGAGGACACAGAGAAGAGCGCAGGCCAATTCCCTGCGTTCTTTGTGTTCTCTGGTGCGCCAGGAGAAGCCTGGTTAGTCTAGCAATCTGAAAGGAGG
>NZ_FLUY01000581.1 GCF_900092655.1 Candidatus Thiosymbion oneisti | reverse complement strand
TGGATTCCGGCAATCCCTGCCGGAATGACGGGGTAGGGGTCGGCAGACTTCATCACTTAAAATTTAGCCACTACCCACAGGCCAATTCCCTGCGTTCTTTGTGTTCTCTGGTGCGCCAGGAGAAGCCTGGTTAGTCTAGCAATCTGAAAGGAGG
>NZ_FLUY01001163.1 GCF_900092655.1 Candidatus Thiosymbion oneisti | reverse complement strand
CCCTTGCGGGCTGCCGACCCGCCGTTTGACCTTCCGCGGCCGCTGATGCCGAGCCTTCGGTTCTTCCATGAGCGGTGCCCGTAGCCTCTGACGCATCAGCTTGAGCACCGCTCCGTCGCCGATCCGCCACGCGACACACGCCATCAACGTAGCCTTTGAGATCGGCATCGTACACGCTGTTCACTCCGTCCCTCACGCCTTCCTGCACCGCGTCGAGCGCATCATGCGCCGAGCGGCCAGGCCGAAAACCAAAG
>NZ_FLUY01000583.1 GCF_900092655.1 Candidatus Thiosymbion oneisti | reverse complement strand
CTTGGACATCCTGGGGCATAAGGTTCGGATCCTGATTCACGGTGGTCGAGCTGATACCTGCTTGGCACACAGGCGGTAATCTGCTATCAGTTAGCATGACGAGAAAACGGGGGCGCGATTCCCGATGACCACTGAGATCACAGACTCCGCACCAACCGCCTTGATCGACCGCTTCGGCCGCCGGATCACCTATCTACGGATCTCGGTCACCGACCGGTGCGACTTCCGTTGCGTCTACTGCGTGGAGCCGGACCAGCGCTTCGCTCCCCGTGACCAGCTGCTCAGTCTCGAGGAAATCGCGCAGGTGGCCCGGACCTTTGTGGGCCTCGGCGTGCGCAAGGTTCGCCTTACCGGCGGTGAGCCCCTGGTGCGCCGCAACGTCCTGTGGCTCATGCGCGAGGTCGCCTCCCTGTCCGGGCTCGACGAGCTGGTGATCACCACCAACGGCGCCCGGCTCGCGGAACTGGCCGAACAAATCCGGGCGGCGGGCGTCAGACGTATCAATATCAGCCTGGACAGCCTGCGGCCTGAACGCTTCCGGCGCATCACCCGCAAGGGGGATCTGGCCGCCGTGCTGCGCGGCATCGACGCCGCCCTCGCTGCCGGTTTCGATCGCATCAAGCTCAATGCCGTTATCCTCAAGCACCGCAACCACGACGAGATCCTGGACCTGGTGCGGTTCGCCGTCAACCAAGGGATCAACATCAGCTTCATCGAAGAGATGCCCGTAGGACAGATCGGCGAACATGACCGAGCGCAGGTCTTCTATTCGAGCGACCGCATCCGTTCCGACCTCCGGTCCCGTTTCCAGTTGGTCCCCACCACGGAGACCACCGGCGGACCGGCGCGTTATTACCGCATCCCGGGGACCGAGACCCGGGTGGGATTCATATCCCCCCACAGCCACAACTTCTGCAGTGATTGCAACCGGGTCCGGGTCACCGCCCAGGGTCGGCTGTTGCCGTGCCTGGGGCAGGAACAGGCCCTGGACCTGCGCCATATCCTACGCGAACACCCAGAGGATGAAACCAAGCTGAGCCAGGCCATCCGCGATGCGATGCAGCACAAGCCCAAAGGCCACGAATTCGGCCGCGGGGCAGACTCCGTCCTCGTCCGCCACATGAACGTAACGGGGGGGTGAGCGAGGACCGTTTGTCCAGTGGGTGGGCGGCGAGGGCGCGCAGCCGCCCACGGGACGGACAGGACGTCCGTCCCGGACCAGCAAGCGGAGCAGGGATAGCGTAGCGCAGATGGAACGCAGCCGAGCGAACACCCTTCAGGGATGAAGGGCCGGGAGATGCACCAGGGATGGTGTTCTCAACCATGCTCCGGACCGTCGGTCCAATGGGTGAGCAGCGAGGGCGCGTAGCCGGTTATCAGCCACGCTTTCGGGGGGATGCACTACGCTTTCCCACCCTACTTTCCGGGGTGTGCTCTGCCTGAAGAAACAGCGGAGCCGCACTAAGAGGCTGTCTAAAAACTAACCCATTGATTTTAAGCCGGTAGGCTGAGTTGAGGGACGAGACCTAAGCAAACCAGGCTGACGGCTCTTAGCCCATAGGATGGTTCCCTTTGAAGCAACCCGGAGGTCTTTCATGGCACTGATGGAATGCAATTTCTTCTCCGACACGCTAGGGCTCTGCTGTTCGGCCAAGGTGATCCTGCCGCAGTGCACGGTGTCTCAGATCGGTCTCAAAGGCGTCGTCGGGAGCGGCGAGTTCCCCGTTCTTTATCTCCTCCACGGTTTGAGCGACGATCATACGACCTGGCTGCGGCGGACGTCGATCGAACGCTACGCTTCCGAACTGGGACTGGCCGTGGTGATGCCGGCCGTGCACCGCAGCTTCTATGCGGATATGGCGTCCGGCTATCCCTACTGGACCTTTGTCAGCGAAGAACTCCCGCAGATCTGCAGATCGTTCTTCCGTATCAGCAGCGCGCGCGAACACACATACGTGGCCGGTCTGTCGATGGGCGGCTACGGCGCGTTCAAGTTGGCGCTGCACTGTCCGCAACGCTTTGCCGCGGCTGCCAGTCTGTCCGGTGCGCTGGACCTGTCGCCAAGCGTGATGGACTGGGACGATCTCGGCAGTGACCTGCGCCTGGTCTTCGGCGATCCGAAGGGCTTCGACGGCAGCGGGCACGATCTCATGCGTCTGGCGCGTCAGCTGGCCGCGAGCGACGGACCCAAGCCGAAGCTCTGGGCCTGCTGCGGCACGGAAGATTCCCTGATCGAAGCCAATCATCGCTTCCGCGACCAGGTGCAGGAATTGGGTCTCGACTTCCACTATGAAGAAGGTCCCGGCAGTCATGACTGGGGCTACTGGGACGAGCAAATCCAACGCGTCCTCGCTTGGCTGCCGCTGCCCGCTTAACAGGCCGGTTCGCGGGAAATCCCATACGACTTCCTCAACTCCGCTGCCTTGACCGTGCCGAGGACGCGATGTACCTCCGGGACAACCACGAACGTTTCGCCAAGATCTTCGACGCCTGGAAAGTGGCGAACCGCGACGATCTTTTCAGCGTGGTGGGACTTGACAACTATGAAGAAAGCAGCAAACAGCAAGCCCCGCAGTCACCGCTGGCTCGGCCAACTGGTCCTGATCCTGGCGATCTTCATGGTCCTGCACTGGTGGCGATCGGAGCCCCTCGCCAGCGGCGATGCCCCGGCCCTGACCGGCGACCTCGCGGGCGGGGGGAGGTTCGATCTCGACGGCTTGCAGGGCAAGCCGGTCCTGGTGCATTTCTGGGCCACCTGGTGCCCCGTGTGCCGATTCGGTGATGACACCATCGCCGCCATCGCGGAGGATTTCAACGTCATCACGGTGGCCATCCAGTCGGGAGGAGCCGCGGAGATCATGGGGCATCTGAGCCGCGCATCCCTCTCCTTCCCCGTCATCCCCGATTCCGATGGAGTGCTGGCGACCGCCTGGGGGGTATCCGGCGTACCCGCCAGCTTTGTGTTGGACGGCAGCGGTCGCATACGATTCGCTACGGTCGGCTATACCACCGGAATCGGGTTGCGGGGACGCCTGTGGGTGGCCGGCATGCTGGATTGATCGGCCGGAAAGACCGAGCCATGCGGTAGTGGCTCAGTTCGCGAAAAAACGGAAATTGCGAAAAAACGCAATGACGCAAGGACGCCAAGACGCAAAGAAAGAA
>NZ_FLUY01001548.1 GCF_900092655.1 Candidatus Thiosymbion oneisti | reverse complement strand
TCAATGCCATTAAGTTAGCTGCCGGCCGCTGGTCGTGGTAGGTCGGGTTAGGCGCGTGCTTCGGTGTTCGGTTGGGTC
>NZ_FLUY01000587.1 GCF_900092655.1 Candidatus Thiosymbion oneisti | reverse complement strand
CTCTGACCGTTGCCGACAGCTGGTCATTGGGTGGGTAAGCCGTCTGAAAGACGGCGGTCCCAGCGTCCCCGGAACCGACGACACTTTGTCGGCCCCTGGGACCGCTGACATTTTGTCGCCCCCCGGGACCGCCGACATCCTGTCGGCTCTTCTGGTTACCGGCTAGAACCTGAATGCCGAGTTGCCGCTCCAAATGGTCATCAGTCAGGCTGAGTTTTCTCGTTCCCATGCGCGGCCTGGGAACCAGAGACCGGGAGCGGGGCTGTTGCGACACCCTCCTTGGGGGAGAGGGCTGGGGAGAGGGGGGATCAAGGGCTTTATTTCGATCGGATTGGTCACTCCATATCAAGCAAGATCAATGGGCTGGTTTTTAGGCGGCCTCTTAGAGGCTGTCTAAAAACTAACCTATCGATTTTAAATCGGTAGGCTGGGGTGAAGAACGAACCCCAGCTGTGGTTATTGCTGGGTTTTGGCCATCCCTGGCCGCAACCCAGCCTACGGCCTACGGTCCCTTTTTAGACAGTCTCTCAGGATTTGATGGGCACGCTTCGCTTTATCTCTCTATGGGGAACCCTGGTTTGCAGGGCTTCATGCCATGACAAAGCCCGCGACCCTATTGCTCGGACGCTCCGCTTTGCCCATCCTACCCGGCTGTGGTTTAAATTTCACAGACGGTCCGCACAGCGGACCCTACCCTCGGCTGGCTCCCACGCTCCGGCGTGGGAGCAGACCTGGTCCCGACGGAGGAGGGATCTGACGCTCCAGCGTCGATTAAGCGCCTCGATAGGCTAACAGCCGACGCCTATAGAGGAGCTGAGTCCGCTGGAGCGGACAAGACGGCGTTCCCACGCTGGAGCGTGGGAACGAGCGCTAAGGTCGGGTAAGGCCAAGGATGGCCGCCACCCGACACGATGGCCACCCGGCGTCGGGTGACGGCGCGCCAATCACCGCGGCCAATGCAGCTTCACAGCAGGCGCGCCTTATCCGACCTACGCGGGCTCATCGCATCATTGATGCGGTTCGCGCCGCCTCGCGGTGCCATCCTGTAAGACCTACTGCGCTCACCGCATCCTACGGTCGATGCGAGTTCGTCGGCTGGCTCCCACGCTCCAGCGTGGGAGCAAACCTGGTCCCGACGGAGGAGGGATCTGACGCTCCAGCGTCATGAACCCTTGGCCGCTGACACTACCCTTTTGACGACTATTCGGCGGTGATTATGGCTTGTCATCCAAAGCGGTCGATTCCTTCTCGTGGTCTTCCAGTTTGACCCTTGATAGCGCGGATGCCAGCAATCCTGTCGGAATGGCGACAATACATAGACCAAGCATCAATATGATAAAGGTAAATAGCTTGCCGCCTATCGTTATCGGATACATATCGCCATAACCCACCGTTGACAGAGTGGCGACGGCCCACCACAGGCTGTGGAAGATGCTTTTGAAGGTCTCGGGTTGGGCCTCATTTTCGAAATAATAGATCCCGACGGCCGACAGGTATAACAGCATGAGGGTGATCAGGCTGAATAGGATAATCTCTTCTCTGGCGATGGTAAGCGCCCTTGATAATTGATGTATGGCCTTGTTGTATCGGAGCAGCTTCATCAGCCGAAACAGGCTTAACAGACGAAACAGCCTTAACGACCGCAGGTCGACGCCGGGTAAAAGATAAAAGGGAACGATGGCGATCAGATCGATGAGCCCGTAAAAGCTCAGGGCATAACTCATCTTGCGCTCCGCCACATACAGCCTGAGGAAATATTCACAGGTAAAGATGATTGCTATGATGACTTCCGTAACCTCAAGCAATTTTCTGGTGCCGGCATCGAGATCGGGCAAGGTTTCGATGGAAAAGGTGATGACAGAGAACAGGATCAAGGCTTGCACAATCAAATCGAATGTGCGACCTGGTAGGGTATCGTTGCTCTCCACGATTGCCTTTATATCCACGGTTGGTTCCTCGTGCTTTCTATTGGGGATAAGATAATAAAATGTTACTGCCGCCGGTTACCCGACGCCACTTCCCGTTGCAGCTCGGCTCGGGAGTAGCATGATTCAGTAGGGTACAAAACCAGAATCCTGGATGGGCAGTAAGCACAGCGAGCCACACCGACCAGTCGTCGGCGGTGTAGGATAGGCCCGGCCCGGCCACGGACCTACCCAACTCGATGAGGCCAAGGCTGTGGGCTGCGGAATAGCTGAAGGCTGGCGACTGGTTAAGGCTATTTCATGGCGGTGGGATAGTCCGGCTTGGATTGAGTATGGGAAACTTGTATCCTATTCGATTCGGATCTGGAAGTCCCCCGGTAGTGGTAGCGCGGTCCGGGGTTATTTGGCGAGATCCCTCCTGCGTCGGGACGAGTCCGGCGGGTTGGGTTAGGGCGCGTTCAGCCCTGTCCCCGGGCTTCGGGATCGAACAGGTTCCCGTTTGAAACCTGCCCATCACCGCTCCCCGAACATTGAGGGACTGAAGATGCCCGACGGCTGGTTGCCCCAAGCCCGGCGCGCGCCTTGCCCGAACTGGGATGAACGTCCCCCGGGCGTGGCCGTGGAGCTGCTGGTGATTCATGGCATCAGCTTGCCGCCCGGGGTGTTCGGTGGCCCCTGGATCGATGATCTGTTTCAAAACCGCCTGGACCCGGAGGCCCATCCCTATTTCCGGGCCATCGCCGGGCTGCGCGTCTCCTCCCATCTGCTCATCCGTCGCGACGGCGAGTTGATTCAGTATGTGGATCTTTACAAGCGCGCCTGGCACGCGGGGGTTTCGCGCTTCGCGGGCCGCGCGGCGTGCAACGATTTCGCCATCGGGGTCGAGCTGGAGGGTACGGACGAGCTTCCCTACGCGGAGATCCAGTATCGGGTACTGGCCCAAGCGACTCAGGCTATCCGGGCCCGTTTCCCGGACATCGGCTTGGAACGCATCGTCGGCCACAGTGACATCGCGCCCGGCCGTAAGACGGATCCGGGAGCGGCCTTCGACTGGGAGTATTTTCACACCCTCATCGGAAGGGTTGATGAGGGTAGCGTCCTGCATGTAGGGTAGGCGGAATGCGGTGAGGCGGGAGTTCATGGAAGCACCCGCGTTGCCGAGGCGGCAAACGGTTACGGCATCATATGCCCGGCGCCGGGACAACCCATAACGATAATGAAGAGGTGATGAATCATGAGGCAATCGTCGGCGTTCCGCCGGACTCAAGCGGCTATGCTGGGTGGGCTTGTGGGCGGACTTTGTCTGCAATTGGGAGCGACGGCCGCAATGGCCTCGGGCTTTTCCCTCCCGGAGGCCTCCGCCCTGGGGACCGCTATGTCCAATGCGGTGGTCGCAAACCCGGAAGAAAAGGGGGCCTTCGCCTACAACCCCGCCGCCATGGGGTTCCACGACCGGACGAGCGTCTCTCTGGGGGCCCTCTTCATCGGGCTGAGCTTCAGCGTCGACACGGCCACGGGACACCATGACAGCGCCGGTGCCGACTGGGTCACCGCCCCCCTGTTCCAGGCCGCCATCCGGGTCCATGACCGCTGGCGGATCGGCCTGGGTATCAGTGCCCCGTTCGGATTGGAGACCCGTTGGGAAACCGGGACCTTTCCCAAGCTGAGTGGGGCGGCGCCGGTTACGGTGGCCCCGGGCGTCACCCTGCCGCTACCCTTCGGTGCCCACCCGACGAACAGCAAATTGGAAACCGTGGCCTTGGTTCCGACGCTGGTCTACAAGGTGAACGAGGATCTCAGTGTGGCGGCCGGTCTGGACTACTATAAGACCAACTCCGCACGGCTCGATTCTCAGCTGACCGGCATGAGCGGGGACGGCGACGGTTGGGGCTGGAATGCCAGCGTCCTGTATCGCCGTGGCGCGTGGAGTTTCGGTGCCGTCTATCACTCCTCCTCTACCTCGAAACTGACGGGACACTATAAGCCCCTGAATTCCACGCTCGCCTTCCTGGGCACGATAAAACCGGGCTCCGGCTTACCGGTGGCCCAGGCGGCAAAGCTGGACCTCAATCTGCCCTGGCGTCTGCAACTCGGCGCCCGCTATGCGTTCACCGATAGGTTGGCGGTCGAGTTCGACTGGACCCGGATCGGCTGGAGCGAGTTCGACCGGATCGAGATCAAGAGCAGGGCCACCGGCAGGACCCTGTTCTCCGAGGTCAATGCGTGGGAAGATACTAACGCCTACCGTCTGGGCCTGACCTATGATGTCCTACCCGGCACCCAGCTACGCTGCGGCTATGCCTTCGACGAGACGGGGCAGAAACAGGACCACTACAGTGCCCGCGTACCCGACAACGATCGCCATCTCTTCAGCTTCGGTGTCGGTCAGGAGCTGGGTCAGGGTTGGGCCCTTGACGTCGGCTACATGTACGTGAAATTCAAGGACCGACACTACCGGAGCAGCAACCCCTATACCCCGGTGGCGGATCTCGGGAAAGAAATCAACGGCACCGACGCCATCAACGGCAATTATGAGGGCAACGCCCACTTGTTCGCGTTGGAGCTGAGCAAGACCTTCTGACATGCAGGATATTCTCGGGCGGGCAAGACAGGTCCGGTTAGTGATCTTCGACGTGGACGGGGTCCTGACCGACGGCAGCCTCTTCCTCGGCGATGACGGTCAGGAGTACAAGGCGTTCCACTCCCGGGACGGTCACGGCATGAAGATGCTGCAACAGACCGGCGTCACCCTGGCCGTCATCACGGGCCGGACCTCGGAAGTGGTGCGCCTGCGGATGGAGCACCTGGGGATAACGCATGTCTATCAGGGACAGGACGACAAGCTGCGGGCCTACGAAGCACTCAAGACGATCCTGGACCTGAGCGATGAACAGATCGTCTATGTGGGAGACGACCTGGTCGATCTGCCGATCATGCGCCGAGTCGGTCTCGCGGTCGCCGTCGCCGATGCCCACCCCCTGGCCCGGAACCATTCCCATTGGCAGACCCACTTCCCTGGTGGACGGGGCGCCGCGCGTGAGGTGTGCGACCTTATCATGGAGGCCCAGGGTACCCTGGACGGGATGATCGCGCCTTATCTCTAGCCCAACGACGACAAGGTAACCTGGTATGCTGTCGGCGCGCCAACGTATTCTGGTCCTGGCCATGGCGTCAGTGGGAGCGCTTGCCTGGTGGCTACGCCAAGGCGGGGAGACACCGGGTCCGAATACAGACGACTCGGAACGCCGTCCCGATTACACAGTCGACAACTTCGATGTGACTAGGATAGACGAATTCGGGGCACCACACAGGCATCTGACCGCTACTGAGCTGCGCCATTACCCCGACGATGACACCAAAGAGCTGGAAATCCCCCGCCTGACCCTGTACGTGGAAACGGGTCCGCCCTGGCTGGTACGTTCCGAGACGGCCTGGATCTCGAGTGACGACAATCTGATCCGGATGCATGGTGAGGTGCACATCGACCGCGCGGCCGGGGTCGGGACGCAGCCGGTGCATATGAAGACCCGCGAGCTGGTGGTGAAGCGGGACGAAAATTACGCCCACACGGACCAGCCGGTGCGGATCACGAGTGAGACCGACTGGGTGACCGCGGAAAACGGCGCCCAGGTGTGGCTGGAAGAGAAGTTGCAGATCAAGCTGTTGGGACGGGTTCGAGGCGAGCTGGTTATCTCCCGAGCCGATGAGGAAACGCCCCCAAGGTCGAACAACCAGTCGAACGACCACCCGAGGCAACCGCAATGATGCCAAGAATCGCCTCCCGCGCCCTTACCGTCCTGGCGATGCCGATCCTGGTGCCGGCATTACTCCTCGTCCCCCGGTGCCTGCCGGCCCTCGAAGACGATCCCGAGGGGCCACTCTACCTGGAAGCGGACAGCGCGGAACTCTTCGAGGCCATATCTTTAAGCATCTATAGGGGAGACGTCTTCGCCAGGCAGGGCAATATGGAACTCCGGGGTGATCAGGTCATGGTGCACCATGATCCGGAGCGCAGACCCGAGTTCATCATCGTAATCGGTACCCCCGCGACCTATCTGCAACGGGAGGAGGGAGATGAGGAGGACCTCGAGGCAGCGGCCCTGCATATGGAGTACGACACAGCCAAGGACGAAATCACCCTCATCGGCCAAGCCGTCGTGTTCCAGGGCGAGGATACCTTCCGCAGCGACCATATCATCTATGATCGGGCCCGGGCCCGGATCAAAGCGGGAACCGTCGCCAAGGGGAAGGAGCGGGTAAAGATCCGTATCTCTCCGTCGCCTCAATGACGACCCTCCGAGCAACCCATCTGGTCAAGAGCTACCGTCGTCGTACGGTCCTGAAAGGCGTCAGCATCGGTGTCAACTCGGGCGAAGTCGTGGGCCTGCTCGGACCCAACGGCGCGGGTAAGACCACCTGCTTTTATATGATTGTCGGACTGATTCACGCCGACGAGGGGACCATCTATCTCCAGGAGCGCAACATCACCCTGCTCCCGATGCACGCCCGCGCCCGGCAGGGCCTGAGTTATCTTGCCCAGGAACCGTCGGTCTTCCGCAAGCTCACCGCCAGGGACAACCTGATGGCGATCCTCCAGACGCGCCGGGACCTCAACCGGCAGGCGCAGGAGAACCGCGGGCTAGAGCTGCTCGAAGAGCTGGGTATCGCCCATGTGGGTGAATCGCTGGCCCTGAGCCTCTCGGGCGGTGAACGCCGGCGCCTGGAGATCGCGCGCGCGCTGGCAATGGATCCGCAGGTAATGCTGCTCGACGAGCCCTTCGCCGGTATCGATCCCATCGCCGTGAGGGACATCAAAAACATCGTCGCCCATCTGCGGGACCGCAACATCGGCGTCCTGATTACCGATCACAATGTCCGCGAGACCCTCGATATCTGTGACCGGGCCTATATCATCAATGAGGGCAAGGTCATCGCCGAAGGCGGGCCGCGGGAGCTGCTGGAAAACGCGGAGGTGCGTGCGGTCTACCTGGGCGAGCACTTCACCCTGTGAACGGATCGGGAACCGACATCCCTATTACCCCCGGCGCAACCTGCCCGCGCGGACCTCACGTCGGGTGTAGGATGCGGTGAGCGCGGTGGGTCTTACAGGATGGCACTATGAGAGGACGCGAACCGCATCAATGGATGGCCCGCCCAGCGTCCAAAGATGCGGTTCGCGCCACCCAGCAGTGCTATCCTGAAAAATCTCCCGCGCTCACCACATCCTACGGGCTAGCCCTCTTCTCCGCTCCCGAACAAGTCCCGCATCTCGGCCTGCGGTAAGACCCCCGGTGGCGCGGCCAGGCCGAAGTGCCCATAGGCCGCCGGGGTTGCCATCCGTCCCCGGGGCGTGCGCATGAGAAATCCCTGCTGGATGAGGTAGGGCTCGAGTACATCCTCGATGGTGCCCCGTTCCTCGCCGATGGCCGCCGCCAGGCTCTCCACCCCGACCGGTCCGCCAGCGAACTTCTCGATCACCGCCTGCAGCAGCCGCCGGTCCATGTGGTCGAAGCCCAAGCCGTCCACCTTGAGCATGGACAACGCCTGGTCCGCCACCTCTGCCGTGATGCGGCCCCCGGCCTTGACCTGTGCATAGTCCCGCACCCGCCGCAGCAACCGGTTGGCAATGCGGGGCGTGCCGCGGGAGCGACGCGCGATCTCCCGGGCGCCGTCCGCCTCGGTCGGGAGGCCCAGGATAGCGGCGGAACGCTGGACGATAAGGGTAAGCTCCTCTGGCGAGTAATACTCCAACCGCTGCACGATCCCGAAGCGGTCACGCAGGGGCGAGGTCAAGAGCCCGGCGCGGGTCGTCGCGCCTACGAGCGTAAAGGGAGGCAGATCCAGCCTGATGGAACGGGCGGCCGGTCCCTCCCCGATCATGATGTCGAGCTGGTAGTCCTCCAGGGCGGGATAGAGGACCTCCTCGACGACGGGGCTCAGGCGGTGGATCTCATCCACGAACAGGACATCCCCAGGCTCCAGATTGGTGAGCAGGGCGGCGAGATCCCCCGGCTTCTCCAGCACCGGGCCGGAGGTCTGACGCAGGCCCACCTGCAGCTCGTGGGCAATGATGTGGGCCAGCGTCGTCTTGCCCAGTCCCGGCGGACCGAAGATGAGCACATGATCCAAGGCATCACCACGCCCACGGGCGGCCTGGATGAAGATCTCCATCTGCTCGCACACCGCCGGCTGGCCGATATAATCGACCAAGCGCCGGGGCCGGATGGCCCGGTCCAGGGCCTGGTCCTCGGACTCGGCTTCCGGACGGATCAGGCGGTTGGGATCACTCATGCCGGTGTCGTCTTGGCCTAGGTCCTATTGACATTTAACGCTAACCGACTGTTTTCATATGTTGAATGACTGCAACATTCCGGCGGTCCGCACAGCGGACCCTACAGTCAATCAGATGGTTAACGTAGGGTCCGCTGTGCGAACCTTCTAAATGTCAACACGACCTAGTACAGATGCTCTTACTTACCGATAACATTGAGAGCAGGCAGGATCTTCACGGAAGATTTAGCCGTAAATAAACGCGAATAGATTAAGAATCATCAATGATAGCGAATCGATTTCTTCCGATTTGCGTTCATTCGCGTTCATTTGCGGCAAAAAAGAATTCCCAATGGAAGAACCAAACCGATGTTATCGCTACTTCGGCACTGCTATACCAGGGTGTCAGGGTGTGTTCACCGCTTTGAGTGCGGCGCGAATGATCTCCTCGGAGGTCTTGGTCCCGTCGTCCGCCGCGCGGGCCATACGGTTGGCGTCGGCGGGCTTGTAGCCGAGGGCCGTAAGCGCACCGATCGCATCGACTAACGCAGAACCTTCACTGCCGCCGGTCGATGGCGAGGACGCAACACCGACCGGCGACCCGGTAGGCACCGCATCTACGCGATCCCGCAGCTCCATAACCAGGCGCTGGGCCGTCTTCTTACCGATGCCGGGTAATCGCGTCAGGGCAGTGACATCCTCCTGCCGGACACACAGGGCGAACTGCCGGGCGTCCATGCCGGAGAGAATGGCCAGGGCCATGCGCGCACCTACACCGTTGACCTTGAGCAGATTGCGGAACAGGGCACGGTCCTCCTCGCGCAGAAAGCCGTAGAGCAGCTGGGCGTCCTCGCGCACGGTCAGATGAGTGACCAGCGTGACCTGCTCCCCGACGGGCGGCAGATCGTAGAAGGTGGACATGGGGGCCTCGAGCTCGTAGCCGACGCCGTTTACCTCGAGCATAAGCTGGGGCGGATGTTTGGAGACGATCTCACCGCGTAGCCTGCCGATCACGGCCGAAAATCCCTCCAGGATGCTGTGGCCCTGCGGCGCGCCGGTATCCCCATGGAGTGGGCATGACACAGGGCGAGGGCCAGGGCATCGGCCTCGTCCTCCGGTGGCGTTTCCGCAAGGGAGAGCAGGAGCCGCACCATGTGTTGTACCTGGGCCTTCTCCGCACTCCCGGTGCCCACGACGGCGAGCTTGACCGATTTGGGGCTGTACTCGTGGACCTGTATATCCCCCTTGAGCCCGGCGCAGAGCACCGCCCCCCGGGCCTGACCGAGCTTCAGGGCGGCGGTCACATCGCGGGCAAAGATGAGCTGCTCCACCGCCATTTCATGGGGCCGATACTCCTCCACCACCTGGGCGATGCCGTCGAAGAGCACGCCCAACCGCCGTGGCCAAGGCAGGTGATCGACCCGAATACAGCCGCCGGCAACGCGGACGCTACGCCTGCCGTCCGTGTCGATTATCCCGAATCCGGTCGTGCGGGAGCCTGGATCGATGCCTAAGATGCGGTGGCGCAAAACAGAGGGCATCTCTTGTAATCAGGCATCCATGGGCCTTGGATGCTCCACTCATCGATCCGGCTACGCAGTCGATCGAAAGCGCGTACTGCGCGGTCAACGGTTGAGTAATGGACGCCGAAATGATCCACGATTTCCTTCATATAGCACTTAGCGTAATTTGCGTTGCCGGTACACTCTTCACCGCTCGACCCCAGGGTACAGCTCAATGTCATTAAGTTAAGCCTCACAGCCCCTCTCCCGGCGGGAGAGGGGTTGGGGAGAGGGCAAATGAAAAACAGCGATCAATCAATCACAAACAGCGCCGGTGACGCTTAACTTAATGGCATTGGGGTACAGCTCCTCGTAAAATCGCTTTGCTTTTTGTGGGGTGAATCGAGATTCCATCAACCCACGGCAGATTCTAGCAAATACATCGCCTTTAATGGTTCCTTGAGGGACGAGGATCCCTTCACGCACACCCGCTTCCAGTTTGTCCACGCTCTCGATTCTCGCCTGCGCGAAGTTCACGTAGCTATCTCGTTTAATGAAAGTATGGTCGCCAACGAACAATAGGCATGTACCGTCGTGGTGAATTCTCGGATTAACGGAAGAGATGCTGACCAGCAGCGTCAGGCGATCATCCGGGCGGGGGTCGGTGAGTAGAATGAATAAGTGCTTCCGGGTAGGGTCCTGCACGGGACCCGAGGGAATCAGCAGGGTCGCCCGCCGCACGGGCAGAAACAACTTCACAGCGCGGCAAAGAGCCGGTCGAGCTTAGCGTGTGACTCTATCCGATCACTCAACGCACGGGCGTCCTGCAGTGATCTCCCAAGCGCGCGAAAAACCCGGTAATACGGAATAGGATTTGATGACCCCCGCGGGTCCTCCCATTCAGGGCAATGAGTATGCGTATAGTCGCGTAGCGCCCAACGCCCCATCGAGCCAAACTGTTCCCACACAGCGTCGAGGACATCCAATTCGGCTTCGCTGAGTTCGTCCAAGTCCTCCACAGATACGGGGTTCCGTAACATCAGCTCGTAATCCGCTTGGTCGGAAATCCAATCGGTCCAGCCGCCGGGGGAAGACTCGACATCGCCGTCCATATGGTTGAGCGTGTTCGATAGCGCAGGTCCATGAGGCATGGCAACTAGGAGATCTCCGGAGATTGGGGCACCGTAGCGATCCATTGCCTCTCTATCGGCAAGATACAGCAGCTTCATGAGCTTCAGGTGAGACATGGTCCCACCGCGTTTGTGCAGCAGGTAGGCTGCCATCTGGGCCGCTTTGCGCTCGTTGAACATTGGTAACCCTATCCTATTCGCAGATTACGCGGCTGTTCCCAGACGTAAGGCGACATCATCTGTGAAAATCTGCGTAATCTGCGGATTAAAAAGGTCGCGGCAGGCAGCACCCCCTACCTATCGGGAGTGCTACGCTGCCGATCCTGAAGGCCGATCGATGCCGGGCGCCACAGGGACGCGCTCGGCATCACCGCCCGCCCAGCTTCTTCCCGAAATCCCGTTCGACCACGTCCAGGCCCACCTTTAGCCGCTTGGCAATCTCGCGGTATTTCTGCTTGCGGGCGGCGTTGGTTTGGTTGACCAACCGCTTGACCTCCGGCGTCCCTTTCTGCGCTCGGAGATAGCCTCTGCCGGTTTCGGCGACGAGTCCCTTTTGTTTGGCCTCGCCGACGGATAGGGCATAAGCAACGGCGGGTAACAAGAGTGCGAGCGTCAAGGCGACGACCCAAGCGACCCGCTTGACGCCACTGATACCGACTTGTTTCTTCATGGCTTCGTCTCCGTTCCGAAGAGCTCCGGGTTCTCCGCCAGGGTACGCTCGACGGTCTCGTCGAGCTTGATTCTGACCTCTTGCTCGATTTTCACATTGACATTGATCTCAATGGGCTTGTCAGGCGCCTCGACCTTGACGCGCGGTGAACAGCCTACGCCGACGGTTGCCGCGAGTAGGACCCAGACCATCCTCGACATGCTGGGTACCCCCTTAGATCGGACCCGCAGGCCCCGCGTCATGGTTTCCTGGCTGCCCCACTGGCCGGTGCCGATTATCCGCATAGGCGTTGTCCTCTTGGGTTTAGCCCGTGCAATGATTGCCCCCTTCTACTTGAAATAGCGGGACATGAGTTCCCCGAACCTTTCGGCGAAGGTTGCGATCGCCAGGCTACGGCGGATAATCGTATCAAGCTCCCCGGTCAGATTGAAGTTCAGCTTGAACGGGTGACCATCGTAGAGGTCGGGATTGGCGCCGGCGAGCGAGATCGAGAGTTGCAGGTTATCCTGGGTCCTGCCGTTCAGCCCGATAGACAGAGACTCGTAATGGAAATTCCGCAGGGCCTCGAACAGCAGCTCCGTTTCGCTGCTGTTATCGAAAAACCCTGGTTTTTCCTCGGGTCGATAGCGCAACAGGCCAGGCGTCTCGGCGCTGATCGAGCCCTGGTCGACGGCGATCTCGGAGCCGCGGATGCGCAGCGGCACCCGTCCGCTCAAGAACCCGGTGCCCCACAGCCCATCGACCGGGATCAGCCGGAGCAGGGGATTCAATCTGACGGCCTCGAATTTCAGAATGATGGAGTGCTCCGCCGCAAGCTGGTCGAACTGCAAAGCAAGCGGTTCTATTTGCACCCCACCACCACCCCAGGTGAAGTCGAGCTGCTCGATACGGACGGATGGGGCCTCTCTGGTGTGGAACCGAATCAGGCCATTGCGCAAAGGTATGCCGATGTCCAGGAGATCGACCCGGATTTCCTGGGTGTCCAGCTGGTTTCGAACCGTCCGACCCGCGCGCCGGAGCCGCGTATTGAGCCCCCTGACCGATAGCCCCGGCGCATCGAATCCCAGATCATCCAACGCCAGGCGCAAGTGGGTAGCGGGAACCCCTGCGATCCAGGAAAGACCGCCGCTCACGGCCAAGGAGCCGCGCGCCTCGCTGATGAACTTTCCCAACGCGGGGACCAGGTCGCCCGGTTGCAGCCCTTGCGGCGAGAATCGGATCTTATCCAGCCGGTAGCTCAGCTCGCCGATGGCCAACCCAAAGTGGTGCTTACCCTTGGCGGAGAGCTTGAACGGCACCCGGCGCCCTCGGGCGACCAGCTCGAACGCCATGGTTTTGTCTAAACGCCCCTTCGCCTTGCCCGCCAGGACCAAGGCCGGGAAATCGGGGGGGCTCGCAAGGCTGGTTGCGACCGCGTGCTGCAAGGTCACCGAGGTCGCTCGATCCTGGAGCAAGGCCAGCCTGATGTCCGAAACGGCCACCGCCTGCTCGGCGAGCTTCAAGTGTCCTCCCTGGGTGTTCAGTACCAGCTTGAGTGCCTGCGTAGTTGGATTAAATGTCGCAGACAGCCTTGCCTGGGGCATGGTACCGGCAAGCTCGAGGGGGTCGTCTTGTCCGTGCTCGACCGCCAGGACCGCAGGATGGCTCGGTAGGGTCAAGGCCAGTGACCAGGTCTGCTGGGTAGGATCGAATCGCAACAGCGGCCTTCCCTTGGCCTGGCGGACACACAGATCGACCGGACGCAACCACCGGACTCCCCCCAAATCCAGGCGTTTTGCCCGTACCGATACGCAATCCTTCACTGCGAGCACCAGGCCCTCATCCGTGTGCGTCAGATCTCCCTCCAGCTCGATTTCACCTCCGGTCAGGCGCTCACCGCCGTAGGTGACATCGGAGACATCCAACCGTGTGGAAACCCGGCCCTGCATATGCGACGCCGTTCCGGCCAGTCGTGCGTCCAGCGCCCCCATGCGGATTTCCATTCCGTCGTGGGTCCAGCTGATGGGATCGAGCCGGAGCCGCTCCAGATCGAATCGGAGCCCGTCTTCCGGGGCGTACTCCACACGGCCGGATACTCTCCCCGCGATCTTGGGTTGGGACGGAACTTCGAGGGCAAAGCCGACTGCACCCGCGGCGGTCTGTCGCGCCAGGTCGGTACTCGAGGTGAGCCTAAGGCTGTGCCCCTTGACGTCGGAGAGCCGGAAGCCTGCGGGCGGGTCAAGGCCGACCAGGCGACCGGTTACCTCCCAGGGCGATGCGGGTACGGCCAGGAGGGAGGCCTCGGATAAGGACAGGTCCAGGTCGAGGGCACCCGACGCCTCCGCTACCAAGTCGGGAAGGGTGCCATCCCGGATTCGGAGGGAAATCCGTCCGTTCGCTGACGCTGCTTCCAGCCAGCGTTCGGAGAGGATGGGCAAGGCCCCCTCGATCCGGGCCTGCAAGGATGCCCGACCGGCAAGGCCGACACCGGATCCCGCCAACTCATCCAGAGCAGCCAGATCCAGCTCCGATGTATTCAGGTCCAATCCAAAGGCAAGCCCCTTACCCTGGGTCTTGTTGGCCTGGACCTCGAGCGTGACTTCATCTACCGCCTTCGCTGCCGAGCCAGGAAAGGCCCCGTCCTTGATTCGGAAGGAAATCCGCCCGCTCGCTGACGCTGCTTCCAGCCAGCGTTCGGAGAGGACAGGCAGAGCCCCCTCGATCCGGGTCTGTAAGGATGCCCGGCCGGCAAGGCCGGCACCGGATTCCGCCAGCTCATCCAGAGTAGCCAGATCCAGCTCCGATGCGTCCAGATCCAATGCGAAGGCAAACGCCTCACCCTGAGTCTTGCCGGCCTGAACAGCGAGCATCACGGGCGATTCGGCCAGATGCACCGCCAGGCTGCCGGTGCCGGAGAACTGCTCGCCCCCATCCCACTCCACACTGGCCTGGCCCGCTCCATGGGTGTCCAACCCCTCGGGAAGCCACCCTTCGGCGCCCGCTAGCGCCACCTCCAGCTTCGCCGCACCGTCCTGTTCCAGTCGCCCCTTCACTGCGAGCGCCCCGCGCGCCTCCTGCCTGTGTGTCCCCTGCCTGTACGCCCCCTGATAGCGCAATTCCAGTTGGGCGTCGAGTGCCCAGGCCCCCACATCTGTTTGTGTCAATGTGCCGCGCAGCGGAATCTGCAGCGTCCCTCTCCCCGTTTCCAGGTTCAAGCGACTGGCCCGCAGCTCCAGGCTCGCGACGGGGAGCGCGGGCATCTTCAAATTGGCCTTGTCCCCTGGCGTCTCGGGCAGGGATACCCCCGCGAGCTGGGGAACACTATCATCCCCTGGGATGAAACGCAGCTCCGCACCCTCGATCAGGACCTTGTCCAAGGACCGATCGCGCACCAACCGGGTCGGATGAAACAGCAGGGTAAGCCGCTCCACATTTTGCTCCCGGCCCAGCCCAAAGCGGATGTCCGAGAGCGACAAGCGGTCGAGAGAAAGACCTTCGACGGCGAAATCCACATCGCCGAGACCACTCGCGGCGAGCTGACCCTTCGCCCAATCCAGCAAGAGCACCCCGGCCAGGACCAGGACCGCGGCAAAGGCGGCAATGATCGACGATGACAAGACCAGGACTCGGAGCCTTCTTTTCATCCCCCATGAGCTCTCGCGATTCCGGAGCTATTACTGCGCCTTGTGCCTACTCGTTTCCAGGTGTGGTCCGACATAGCCGATACAGCACCGGTGCTCCTCCCGGTTCTCCAGCCAATAAAGCCGGGATCCCCCTGGCCGGATGTCGCAGTGCATCACGAAGTAGGCTTTGCCTTGCCGCGGACAGGTGGCCAGGCGTTGCTTGGCACGTTCCTTATTGTCCATGGTTTTCCGGATTCCGGGCGCGCGCGAAAACCATACTCCGGATTGTCCTCAGCACGGTCGGCCCAATGTTTGCACGTGAGATTCAAGACATACAAACGCCCCGCTACCGAGTGCAGGGTATTCTGGTCGGAGAGTGCCGGCAGCGTCTTTCTTTGATATTCCGCGCAGAGATCCAGCCGCGGAAACAGTAGCTCCCAATGCTCGATCAGCTGGGCTACCCCGGTCACCTTGGCGCTCGCCGACTTTCGCCAATCATCGATAACCCGGTCCACATGATCCGGCATCGAGGCATGACGTACCCGATGCCGAACCAGGTCACACACTATGAGAGCCGTGTCGTACAGATGCTGTACGATGGGAATCTCCGTTGCCCGCCATCGCTCCTCCGAGGGTAGGCTGACGGCGATGTCGTCCCAGGTCAGGGCCACGCCGAGGGCCTCGCAGCTGATCGCTTCATCAATGCGGAAATCCGAGCGTTCAAATTCGCCGGTTTCCGCGGACGACTCGAAGAGTCCTTTTGCGACGGGTGACTGATCGATCAATCCCGCGGCAAGTATCCGCAAGTCATCATGTGGACCCTCGAACACCCATTCCTGAAAACCATATTCGTCCCGTATCAGATCGAGCTCGTAGAGTGGCCGATTCGTATGGATCGTCGTGCCACACATCCCCTCAGCGATCAGATCCGCGATGGTCTGCACCATGTCAGACAACCATTGCGCAGCCGTCGCCCGAGACTGCGCCTCGCGCACGGAAAGATCATTAGAACACCAGTTGCGGCCTCACTCCGCTACCTCCTGTTACAGCAGCACTGAAGTACCGATAACATGGGAATCATTTTTTTGCCGCAAATGAACGCGAATCAACGCCAATCGGTCGCAAAAGATCACATGATCTTGTTCGTCCACGGACGACACGGATAGGTCGAAGCGACCGTATCATTTTCCCATACTCAACAGGACCTAGCGCCGTCGCCCCCGAGCACGCCGCGATGACAGGGCCGCCAGGCTCTTGATACCTTCGTCGAAGAAGCCTTCCGGCCAGCTGTCGAGCTTGCCCTCCGCATCGATGCGGGGCGAATCGATCTCGACAGCGCCCTGTTCCGTGCGGGTGAAATAGTGAAAAACCGCCAGCTCCGGGGCCAACAGGCCCTCTCGCACCGCGATCCGAATGCCGTTGAGTACATGGTCGCTGTGGGTCTCCACGACCACCTGGACCCCGGCCGCCGCCGCCAGCGCCATCAGCCGGCCTATGATGGTCTGCCCCCGCGGGTGCAGATGGGCCTCCGGATTCTCCAGCATCACCAATCCGCCGGGTGGCAGCGAGAGTAGTGCCACGATGATGGGCAAGGTATAGCTCAACCCGAAGCCCACGTTGGTAGCGCGATAGCTACGCGAGTAACCGAGTTCCCCACGGAACGCGAAGGTCAATGTGCTCTCGTCCAGCTCCCTGAATATCTTTGGTTCCAGGCGGGTTCCCGGCGATAGCTCGTTCAGCCATGCCTGCACCTGGTGCAGCAGATCCTTGCCCTCGTCGGGATTGCGGACCGGCAGCTTCGCATTGATCTCCGGGAGCCGGCGGCCACCGAAGGCCTCCAGATAATGGGCCGTGTACTCGCCGTATTTCCCGAGATTGCCGTGAGTGATGTCGTGCCTCGACATCGGCAGCAATCTGCGCGGTCCCCAACGGTCAGCGGAGAGGTAGTGGCACTCTGGCCCGAACAAGGCGCAATCGCCCAGGTCATTCGGCGCCTCGACGCGTTCGAATCTGTCTTCGGTAAACCGATAACGCCAATCGAGCTGTTTGCCGGGCTGTTCCTCTCCTGGGTTTAAGACCTGCTGATTCCCGATGACCCTTACCTTTTTGGTCTCCGGATCAAGCTCTGCTAGGGAAAGACCCTTATTCCTTGCCAGGGTAGGGCCGTGGAAATTTCCGTTCTCATCGACGTAGCCTGTGATTGTTACGCCCTTCGCAGGTCCCATTTCCGTTCGGCGGTTCCGCAATGTCAGCGCGAAACGCAGCTCGTCATCCTCCGCATCCGTACAAAAGGCGTCACCGGGTTGGCCCAGCTCCAGCAGGTCACCGTTCAGCCGCAGCTCGTTCCAGTCCGGGTACGACTGTCGTATCAGCAGGAGCCCCTGAATCAGGGAGCTCTTACCCACCCCGTTGACACCCGCCGGTAAGGTAACACGCCCCAGATCAAAGCGCTTGTTTCCCCGAAAACACTTGAAATTCTTTACCTCCACGGACTCGATCATGCCTATGTCTCCAAAACGTGCGCAATGAGCTTATGAATACGTGAGAAACGTGTCTTTACGCCCGTAACATTCCAAATCCTATTAGAAATCGCAGTGACGAAGTCCCGATCGGATTCCAACAGATTGATAAAGGCCTCGTTCACAGCCTCCTTACGCCCAATCAATCGCTCTGCTTGCTCATCGTCCAAACCCCCCAAGGCTACGCTCCAAGCCTCAAACAATGCCTTATTGATGGGAGACTTTCCAGACCAACCTCGTCGCTGCCTCCGGAAGCCAAGGCCTCCGAAGATCTGGAACGCCCGCTCCATGGCCCGCTCGAATCCAGCGCGGTAACCGACGAAAGATTGCTCATCCTTCTCGTTGAGTTGCTCCATCGTGTCGGACAAAAATTTATCGAGATCCGGTTTGTCGTAGGCATCAATGCCTCGAATACTGAAGGCCAGATAACGGAGTACACACTCGCGATCGGCCATGCGATCGTCTTTCATGCTCCCGCCGGTTGCCCTCAAGAAGGCCTCACCGGCGGCCAGCTCTTTGAGGAGTTTGGTCACGGGGCCTTGGTACAAGGCATGGCGGATCTCCTGGGCCGACAGGGGCATCCCGCCGGTGTTGATGCGCTTGAAGATGGTTTGAGTAACAGCCTTTGAGCTACTGGCTTGGATAATGTGGAAGACCGGCTCGGATTCGAGAATCCGGCGCTGCATGGGGCGGGGAAGGTCGCCAAACTTCTGACCATTGAACTGTTTCAGGAACTCCAGGCCTTCCAGAGCGAATGCCCGTTCACGAATAAACTGATTGAGCGCCGTCAAACGTTGCAGCCCGTCGACGACGATCCAGTTTCCATCCGCATCCGAGGCCACATAGAACACCGGCAGTGGGATGTTCAGGAGTAAGGACTCGATCAGGCGACTCTTACCTCTTTTCGACCAGATACCGCCTTTGCGCTGAAAATCCGGATTCAGATCGATTTCATCATGATCGAGCCGCTTTATCAGACTATCCATACTTGGGTTCTTCGTCTTGATGTCGATATCCTTGGGATCGAAAGGGTCAGTGATTTCAGGGTGTTCATCGCTTCCATCCGGCTCGCGTTCCACACCGCTGGCACGTCCCTCGGAATTCAATTCCTCTTCAATCGCTTCGTTCGAGTTTTCGTTCATGGTTGGCTATCAAGTCCCATGAGGCTAGGTATCAAGTCCCGCTCGGTTATCGGCTTGTTTTTTTGCTCGTTCCCACGCTCGAGCGTGGGAACGCCGTCTTGTCCGCTCCAGCGGACTTTGCTCCTCCGGACTTAATAGGCGTTTACGCTAGCATCTAGTTTCGACTTATGTTGCAAGTTCATAGTATCTGCTGGCTCACACGCTTTGCTTACCCGTTCTAGTGTGTGGACTAGCAATATCGATCGAAACCAGGTACTAGGTCCTGTTGACATTTAACTAACCGACTGTTTTCACATGTTGAATGACTGCAACATTCCGGCGGTCCGCACAGCGGACCCTACAGTCAATCAGCTGGTTAGCGTAGGGTCCGCTGTGCGGACCTGCTAAATGTCAACACGACCTAGCCTATCTGGCCGCTTATCGACGCTGGAGCGTCTGGATTTGCTCCCACGCTGGAGCGTGGGAGCCAGCAAATTCCGAAGGTACCAAAGCTACCAGTCACTTGTCACGGTAGGTCGGGTTAGGCGCGCCTTCGGAGGTTGGTGTGTACCGGCGAGGCCGAACGCGCCGTAACCCGACAAGGCGGTGTATCGAATCCGCGGATGACGCCGCTGTATGCAGCCGGCTGCGTTTGAATCTGCGTCTTCTACGGAGCAGGCAAGCCGCGCACGATCGCTTGGCCGCTGGTCTCCGGTCTCGATTTCCCAGGGACGCAGACCCCGGGTTACTTGGTCGGCGACTTGAATGGATTCATGATCATGAGTTCACCGCAGGTCTGGCCGTCCTGGAGGTCCTCGGTCCAGAGACGCCGCGCATCACTTTTGATCGCGGACTCGATGATCAGGCTATCCCAGAAGGAAAGATTGGCGGTTTCGACTCGTCTCGTGGCAGCGACAATCAGCGGCACTGAAATGGAAACAATGAAAAAATGATATAAAAGTAGTATAACCACTACCTACATTGGGCCAATGCTGTACTACCTATCAACTCAAAATTTAAACAGATCTTTCCTCATAGTACCGATTGAATCGGCAACGGTTCAGGGGTATGCCAGAAAATAATAATTGGTACCATTATAGAATTGATCCAGAAGGTCCTGTCTTGAGAACGGTGGCTTTTTCGCCAGCCAGTTTTCCATAAGGGTCAATTTCAGGCCGCATTGTTCCACCAGGATTTCATAGACATCCGCTGGCCCGTCTCCATAGTAATCGGCGCCGCCTGCACCATGCTCAAACACGATATAGGGTCTGTTGTTTTTTATGGTTTGCAGGGCGCCGCGAAAAAAACCCACCTCACCGCCTTCAATATCCACCTTGATGAAGTCAATGGGGGTTCCCGGCGGCAAAAAGTTGTCGAGCGTATCCGTTTGCACGCTGATTTTTCCTATGACCTCGTTGTCCCGGTCGTAACGCCGTTTTTTCAGACCACTGTATCCCGGGTTGGATACCACGTGCTGGAATTCGGAGGAACCGACTTTGTCACTGAGGGCGGCACAGGAAACGCTGACATTGGGCAGAACGCCGAATTGCTCTTGCAGTCCTTGACATAACTCGGGTATCGGCTCGAAGGCATAGTGTTGTCCACGGGGGGAGAAATCCAGCATCTTTTTCAAAATTTCTCCCACGTGACAGCCTACATCCACGCAGTTTGATTTCTCCGAGATGACCTTTTTCATGACCGAAAAGGTTTGTTGGTCATAGATAACATTCAACGGGGGAAGGTTCTCGGTTTCCTGTGGTGGGAGTTCAGTCTTGCGGAAGAGTTTGAACAGGTTCATTGCAAACGGATACCTCATGCGATCACCTTATACTACTCTTGGTACAATGCCGAGCCTTCGCTTGACGGCTTGGGATACTCGGCCAGGGTCTGCTGGGGACAGTTTGCCAGTCCCTCCTTGAGGGCAGCCAGTATCAGCGATTGCAGGAAGATACCGAGAGCCACATAGGCACCAGAGGACCCGTCGCCAGGTGGGATTCCATATAGATAGAGCACGACCGGCGCGCTGAAGGAGCGATAATATTTAAACAAGTGACAGGACGATCTTTCCGAAATGGGCGCTCGCTTCCATTTCACGCTGGGCCTGGGCCACGTCGTCCAGCCGGTAGACCTTGTGAATCAGGGGCACGACCTTGCGCTCCGCCAGCAGGGGCAGCACGCGGTGTGAGAACTCGGCGACGATCGCCGCCTTTTCAGGCACCGACCGTGATCTGAGCACGGAGCCGATGACCTGCTGGCGTTTGACCATCATCAGGGCCAGGTTGAGCTCCGCCTTGATACCACTGGTCACGCCGATGAGCACCAAGCGTCCGCCGACGGCGAGCGACTTCATGTTGGAGGCCAGATAGGCGGCGCCGATATGGTCGAGAATCACCTGCACCCCCCGCCCGTCCGTAACGCGCCGGACCTCCTCGGCGAAATCCTGGGATCGGTAGTCGATGACCGGATCCGCCCCCAGCGCCGCGACCCGCTCCAGCTTGCCCGGCGAGGCCGTGACCAGGACCTTCGCGGCGGGCGTCAAGGCCCGGCAAAGCTGAACGGCGGCGGTATTAACACCGCCGCCCCCGCCGTGCAGCAGGACGCCGTCACCGTCCTTGAGGCCGCCGATCATGAAGACATTGAGGTAGGCGGTAATATAGGCCTCGCAGATACCGGCCGCTTCCTCGAAATTCATAGTCTCCGGGATCCGCATCAGGTGATCCGCGTAGGCGACGGCATATTCCGCATAGCCCCCGCCGCCCACTAGGCCCATCACCCGGTCGCCGACGGACCAGCGGTCCACCCCCGCGCCGAGCGCCCGGACGGTCCCGGCCACCTCCAGGCCCAGGAGCTCCGAATCCCCCTTGGGCGGGGGATACTTGCCCTCACGCTGGACGATGTCCGGGCGGTTGACCGAGGTGGCCGCCACCTCCACTAACGCCTGGCCGTTACCAGGCGTCGGTCGCTCCGCCTCCCCGATGCGCAGGACCTCCGCCCCGCCGAATTTATCGATCAGTACCGCCTTCATCGTCGCATTCGTGGCCGTTGACATTTATCTGATCTCGGGTAATTGCAAGGCTTTCGGGTAGTGGTTGAATTTTAAGTTGTGAAGTTTGCCGGATGCTCTTCATCGCAACCGAGCCTGTCATCTCGACCGCAGGGAACTGTCATCCCGAGCGTAGCGAGGGATCTTCAAAACCAATCCACACTGAGGTCTCTCCATTGAGGATTCATCGTCTCTCTACGATTCTCGGCCGCCCAGGCAACCAGAGGCCCCTGAGGTCGATCGACACCGATTCGAATGGTGGTGCAACCACCTGATCGGCATCGGCGAAGCGGTCGATCTCGAGCCAGGCACCAGCGTCGAGTCGGTAGGCCTCCAGGGTATGCGCGACCGGATCGATCAACCACGCATACGGTACGCCATAGTGGGCGTACAGCGGCAGCTTGATCTCACGATCCCTACTCGCGGTAGAGGGAGAAAAGATCTCGCATACCCAGTCGGGAACCACCTCGAAGCGATGATCCTCCGGGGGTATCGGCATCCGCTCACGCCGCCAACCGGCCAGATCCGGCACGGTTACCTCCGCATCCCGCAGAAAGTGCACCTCCGGCTCGGTGAAGATCCACCAGCCGCCGGGGCCACCGTCACCAAAATCAAAGTAGCGACCAATGATACGGTCCAGACAATTGGCAGCGCGGCCATGTGGACCCGACGGACGCGGATGGGTGTGCAGTTGCCCATTCAGGATTTCTCCGGTCACCCCTGTGGGCAAACCCTCCAGGAGCTCATAGAGCGTCGGTTGGCTTGCTGGTTGCATGAGGGTTTATCGCTCAACGTCTGGCCGTTACCGGGCGTCGGCCGCTCCGCCTCCCAATGCCTAGGACCTCCGCCGCCGAATTTATCGATCAGTACCGCCTTCATCGTCGAACCAGAGATTAGGCGTTCTCCGAGGCAAGGCCCAGCAGACGCCGGATATGACTATCACTCTGATCTCAGCATGTTACGCACCTGCAAGCGCAGATGAAATCACGGGTTCAGGTATATATCAATACCAAGTCTTTGTATCTAACTAGATCAAGGTACAGGTAATTCATAAATTATCCAGAGTCACTTGAACAGACGAAAGTATTTCAAGCTGTTCCAAAATCTTAGCTTTAGCGGTTTCCAGCTTTTCGTAGCGCTCTGCTATTGCTATCTGTGTATCTAGGTCAAAGTCGCCACCTTCGTTTACTGGTACATCCACAGAAACGACCTGTCGGATGTTTTTCAACGATGCTCTATACGTCCTGTCAAACCCGTACTGGTCCTTCGTGCTTTTCAGTGCGTAATAGATATACTTAGGATGCAGATCAATTTCTTCGGTAGTCAGTCTGCCACAATGGTCCGTAGTGGCAAACTCGACATTTTCGGGGATGTATCCCCAATCAAATACGCCATCTATACCCCATATCAAAGACGGGCGACTAAAGTCATTCAGATTTGAGTCTTCAATAAAGCCAAAAGGCTCATTTACATTTGCGCTATATGCAGGGATACCTTCTTCAAGCTGATCTTTTTTCAATATTCTCTCACCTATTTCAAGGCTAAAGAAAGATTCTTCATCAAGCCTGATTGTTTTAAGCCTGACCGCATCACCCGAGCCATTATTTGTTAATTCATTATCAAGCAATGATGATATTGTATTGTTGGCTTTATTTACCATCTGGAAGTATTCATGCTCACTAACTTCCCTGATACTATCCTCCACACCTAAAGATACTCTTTCTTCTTTACTCCACCAGCGGTCAACTAACCAGTTTGTTTTTTTGCTGAATTCATCAAACTTGACGACTTTACAGCGTTTCGACATGCTTTTAAAGTAGGATGGGGCACCTTTAAACTGATTAAACGAAGAAACCAATTCAGCTAAATCATTCTTATCCGTAAGCCAACGATTAGCATCACGTGTTTCACCAATTTCACTGACAAGATAAGTGAACACGGGGCTTTCCTGTTCTTCGTTGGTATCCGTCTTCTTTCTTAGGACAAGTATGTAGGTCTTCTTCGGTGTAGAATAGAAGGTTCTGGTAGGGAGGGAAACAATACCTTGAATGATACAATAGGTTTTTAAGTATGCCAGCATTACAGCCTGATTCAGCAGGCCATCAGGAACAACAACCAATGCCTGGCCGTCGATTTTTAAATTGCTGACAATCCATTCCATAGAAAGGGTTTCCGTGCCTCTCCCCCCGGATGTGTAGTGAGTAGATAATCCTTCTTCATCAATAGCGCGCTTAAGGCTGCTTGAACCGCTGGTAACATAAGGAGGATTGGTTAGAATCAAGTCGAAAGGCTCACTATTAACTCTGCCGAATGTGCCCAAATTAGAGCGTAGAAGGTGGAACACCTCATTAAATGCACCTTCCGAAAACGCTTTTAGGTAATCTTTTGTAGGATACTTAACCAATAAGTCAGAAAAATAAATGAGCATATTGGCCTTTGCCAAAATAATAGTGCGCTCATCCTCTTTCTCATCACTACCCTTATCATAACCAATAACTGTGATTTGGGGCAGTACTTTTCCGTCTACCGGCTCAAACTCTCTCCATATCTGCTTATTCTCAGAGATTAGTTCCAAAAGGAACCCCCCAACACCGCAGAATGGATCGCATACTCTAGATCCTTTCTTTAGTTGCGAGGCATCAGACATGGCAACAACCGCTTTTAGCACATTGCGCGGCGTGAAATACTGCCCTAAGAAGCGTATGCCCGCATTCTGTCGCAGAAAGGACTCATACAGTCGCGTCTTAAATTCTTTCTTAATGTATTTAAATGATCCAAACTCACTGTCATAGTCCTGCAAGTCGCGCAGAACCTCACCGAACAAACTTGCCTGCGCTATGTTCGGTTCGCCCTTTTCGTTAACAAAAATAGTACCATTGATTACGGTCGTTCCATCTTTTCCTTCAGGAAATAATTCTCGTATTTCTTTCCGACAAATATTGGCATAATGCTTTAATGCTTCAATGGATGATTCAGCCTGCGTTAAGGCATATACAGAGCTAAAATTATTATGTGAGCGCAGAACCCCAAGATCGCTGAGAAACTTAAATACGAATAGCTCCACCACATTGTAAAGACACTTTTCCGGCTCTTTGCCGGTATTAATCCATATCTTTTGCCAGATGGTTCTGGCTAATTGTGAAGGGTCTAATACTTCTGGCAGGGCAATCGTGTTATTTTTTTCAGTCAGCGAATGGTCGATTTTATCGATAAGCTGTTCGAGTGCTACCACCTCCTCATTGGATAGGGAACCTTCCTCTATGGGCTGGGTATCGAATACCTGCTTAAGTTCCTTTCCATTTTCAGAAAGGATGCGCTCACCATTCAGCGCATTAACCCAAACGGTTTTCTTGCCTGATGTAACAATCAGTAGCTTGCATAACTGTTTGGCAACTTCTATTTCTTGATTTATTGCCCTGTCTACCTGAGATTTCGTTTGAAGCTCCGATGGCTGTTTGTACTCAATAATAGCTTTGACATCACCACCTGTAAGTACAACTAGTCCGTCCGGCTTCTTCTGCGCAATATCCTGTGTGAATTTCCCTTTAATTACTTTCTGCTTTTTCAGTTGAGAAAGTGTAGAACTGCCAATTCGGTAATAAAGATACCGCCCCAGCAGCTTTGGGGAAATCTGTATTAATTCTTCGCTCATCTGCTCGCGATCTGGAAGTGGACCCCGAGACAGACCCGCACCGGAGCCGCGGATGGCCGTGGTTCCCCCCACGGCATCCGGACAACCCGGCGCGGACCCTACTCGCGCGGTCGTTAACCGCCCAGGACCGATTTCAAGGTGGTACCCAGCTCGGATGGCGAGGCCGAGACATGGATGCCCGCACGCTTCATCGCCTCGATCTTCTCCTTGGCGCCGCCCTTGCCGCCGGCGATGATCGCGCCCGCATGGCCCATACGGCGGCCCGGCGGTGCGGTCAGCCCGGCGATGAAGCCCACCGTCGGCTTCTTGATCTTGGACTGCTTGAGGAAATCCGCGGCGTCTTCCTCTGCCGTGCCCCCGATCTCGCCGATCATGATGATGGACTCGGTCTTGGGGTCCTTCAGGAACAGATCTAGGCAGTCGATGAAGTTGGTGCCGTTGACCGGATCACCGCCGATGCCGATGCAGGTAGACTGCCCCAGACCCACCACCGTGGTTTGCGCCACCGCCTCATAGGTCAGGGTCCCGGAGCGGGAGACGATACCCACACTCCCCGGCTTGTGGATGTGGCCGGGCATGATGCCGATCTTGCACTCATCGGGGGTGATGACGCCGGGGCAGTTGGGCCCCACCAGCCGGGTCTTGGAGCCGGTGAGCACCCGCTTCACCTTCACCATATCCGCCACCGGAACCCCTTCCGTGATGCAGACCACCAGCGGAATCTCGGCATCGACCGCCTCCATGATGGCGTCCGCGGCGAAGGGCGGCGGCACATAGATGACAGTGGCCGTGGCGCCGGTCTTGGCCACCGCGTCGGCCACCGTATCGAAGACCGGGAGCCCCAGATGCTTTGTTCCTCCCTTGCCGGGGGTGACGCCGCCGACCAGCTTGGTCTTATAGGCGATCGCCTGTTCCGAATGGAAGGTGCCCTGGGCGCCGGTGAAGCCCTGACAAATGACCTTGGTATCTTTATCGACGAGAACTGACATTAGTGTGCCTCCTTCAGGGCCGCGACGACCTTCTTCGCGGCGTCACCGAGACTGTCCGCGGATACGATGTCCAATCCGGATTTGTCGAGAATCGCCTTGCCCTTATCCACATTGGTGCCCTCCAGCCGCACCACCAGGGGCACATGGATATCGAGCTCCTTGGCCGCCGCCACGATGCCCTCGGCGATGGTGTCGCAGCGCATGATGCCGCCGAAGATATTGACCAGGATGCCCTTCACGTTGGGATCGGAGAGGATGATCTTGAAGGCGACGGTCACCCGCTCGGCGCTGGCGCCGCCCCCCACGTCCAGAAAGTTGGCCGGATCGCTGCCCTCGAGCTTGATGATGTCCATGGTCGCCATGGCCAGTCCCGCGCCGTTGACCATACAGCCGATGGAGCCGTCCAGCTTGATATAGTTGAGCTCGTGCTGGCTCGCCTCCAGCTCGGCCGCGTCCTCCTCGCTCTCGTCCCGCAGATCGGCGACCTCCTTCTGGCGGAACAGGCCGTTGTTGTCGAAGTTCATCTTGGCATCTAGGGCCACCAGATCCCCCGCGCCGGTCACCACCAGCGGGTTGATCTCCACCAGGCTCGCGTCCAGCTGCGTATAGGCCTTGTACATGCCCTGCAGAAACTTCACCGCCGAGCGGATCTGCGGACCCTCCAGGCCCAGCCCGAAGGCCAGCTTGCGGGCATGAAACGGCTGCAGGCCGATGGCCGGGTCGATGGCCACCTTGATGATCTTCTCCGGGGTCTTGGCGGCCACCTCCTCGATGTCCATACCGCCCTCGGTGGAGGCCATCACGGTCACCCAGCTGGTCGCGCGGTCCAGCAACACGCTCAGATAGAGCTCGCGGGCGATGTCGCAGCCCTCCTCGATATAGACCCGCTTCACCTCCTTGCCCCCAGGTCCGGTCTGATGGGTGACCAGCTTCATCCCCAACATCTGGTTGGCGGTCTTCTTGACCTCATCGCGGGATTTGACCACCTTCACCCCGCCGCCCTTGCCGCGGCCCCCGGCGTGGATCTGGGCCTTGACCACCCACACCGACCCGCCCAGCTCCTGAGCGGCCACCTCCGCCTCGTGGGGCGTAAACGCGACTCGGCCCTTGGGTACGGCTACGCCGAACTTGGCTAGGAGCCCTTTGGCTTGATATTCATGGATATTCATGCGTTCGTCATCCTCATGTATCCACCCGAATGCAAAGAGGAAGCCCCGGCTGTTGGCACCAGGTGTACCAGCTTCCTCCCGTCGCAAGCCATCTGATCGGATCCAGACGGCAGCTGCGGATCGGGTGGCATCGGCTTGATGAGATTTTTGTCTGTCGGAATCCGGGAAACCTTGCCGCCATGCGGCAACCCCTAAAAATACCTTACCGACGGGGTTTAACGCCAGTCCCAATCAGTCGTCGGCTCTGTTTTTTCCATATTCGATCCGACCTGGGCCGCGACGCGGTAGGGAGGCGAGCAGCGGGTCGGGTCAGGCGCGCTGGTGATGCGAACGTGGGTAACCGAGATAGAGAAATGGGTTATTCCGCAAACACATCCTCCAGGGATTTGGCGTCCAATACGCGATCGGCCCACTGTTCGATGGTATTCGGGTCGGCTTCGTAGATCCGCTCACAGATTTCGGCAGGTAAGGGTCCAAAACGACGGGGAAGCAGGCGAAGCAACAGCTTGGCTTCCCCTTTCGCTTCCCCCTCCAGCAGACCTTTTCGCATACCTTGTTGCATGCCTTGTTGCATGCCTTGTTGCATGCCTTGCTGTATACCTTCCTGTAAGGCTTGGTGGCGAACCGCTTTCTCAATATCCTGGGCGAATTGGGACATCATGGTTTCTTCCTCCTCCGGTCGTACCTCTCGGATAATTCTGCGCAGCGTTTGTTCATCGTAACAATAGACATAGACCAGGTACCGGACGATGGGATGAAGATCTTCGGGCGCGTTTCGGAGCGCCTCGATCAAGCGCTCCCTGATCGCCATCTGGTGTGCCTTTCTGGTGGCGTATTTCAGGGCCAACAGCCGGGCGCGCAAGCGGCGATCTTGGGACAATTCTCGATCTGGAACTCTGCCGAGGTCCAGCACCGAAGTTTGCCGCGCCGTATGTTTGTATCTATATTGGGTTCATGATCGTCTGGGATGAATCGAAGCGCCAGCGTAACCTCAAGAACCATGACCTGGATTTCAGCGGCTGCGAGGTGGTGTTCGATTACCCGGTGGTCGCTTGGGATGATGACCGTGAAGCCTACGGCGAGCAGCGTATCAATCTACTCGGTTGGCTCGAGGGCATCGTCGTGCACATGACCTATGTGGAGCGCGGCAAGCATGTACAGATAATCTCGTTGCGCAGGGCGAAAAAGCATGAAGTCCGACGATATATCCAAGAAATTTCCCGCTGATTCGAGGGAGTGGGCACGGGTGATCGCACAGGCACCGGGCGAAGATCGGCCGGCGACGGTGGCCGAGCGGGCTGCGTGGTCCGCTGCCGTGGTGGTAAAGGAAGGTGGCTACCCGGCAGTCCGTGAGGCACTCGCTAAGGGACGCGCCCCACCGTCTTCATCAGCTACGCCACGGCAGCCCGCGGAGGACAGGAAAGCGTAGCGCATCCCGCCCATTGCTCTGGATTCCGGCGTCCCAGCCGGAATGACAGCCTGATGTTTTGGAGTTTTTCTCGTTCCCACGCGCTGCGTGGGAATGCGGAAGCTCCGCGCCGCGGAGTGTCTCGAAGACGCTATGAGCCGTAACCGCTGCCGTTTACAAGAGAGGAGGGTTAAAGATACGGCTCACTCAGAGTTCGCGGCGGGATGCGCTACGCTTTTCCGCCCTACGGCCCTGAAGACTCAACGGAGAGTCCTGAACACTCGGTGGAGAGTCTTGAGGACTCAACGGAAAGTGTTGAACACTCAACCGAGAGTCTTGAAGACTCAACGGAGAGGTTCGGAACCTCGATGGAGAGCCTGGGTAGGGCTAGGGTCCTTAATTTTGAACCACAGAGAACACAGAGAATTGACCGGTTCCTCTTCTCGGTGTCCTCTGTGTTCTCTGTGGTTTGATTATGAACCGGTTTAAACTTGACACCCTTTGCGTCCTGTGCGCCTTTGTGGTTCAAATACAGCCTTTGCGCACCCGGAACCACCCATGGACCGATCCACCGTCTTCATCAGCTATAGCCACGACAGCCCCGAACACGCCGAGCGGGTGCGGGGGTTGGCCGCCAGCCTGGAGCGTGACGGCTGCACCTGTCATCTCGATGTCCACAAGGATACGGACGAGGACTGGCCGACCTGGATGACCTGCCAGCTCGTGGAAGCGGACACCGTTCTCTGCGTGGTGACAGCCACCTACGCACGACGCTTCCGCGACCAAGAGCTACCCGATGTGGGACTGGGCGTCGGCTGGGAGGCCGGCCTGATCCGGCGCTTGCTCTACGCGAAAAAGCTGCACAACGACCGCATCTTTCCGGTCCTCTTCGATGCCGCGGACCGGCGACATATCCCACTCGAACTCGATGGATACGACCATTTCCTGCTCGACGGAGATGATGGATACGAGACCCTGCTGCGCAAGCTCCTAGGCCGTCCGCTCTATGAACAGCCCCAACCCGGCCAAGCGCCGCATCTGCCGACCCAAACAACCGAACCCCGGTTCAAGCGGCCCGGCGGGTCCGAGTCGGTCGAGCCGGACAAGCCACAGACCGGCCCGACGTCCACTGCTTCCCTGCCCCAACGGATCGCCCCTTCCCGGCTGCTCGATCTGGGCGTCGCCAGTCGCTTCGATGAGCTGGTGGGACGCGAGCAAGAGCGCCAAATCCTGGATGCTGCCTGGCAGGATCGGGATACCCAGATATTGATCTTCGTCGCCCCGGGCGGGGTGGGCAAGACCTCCCTGATTACGGATTGGATGGTGGAGATCCTCCACAACCACCGAGGGTATCGCAAAAGCCCCTCTCCCGGCCGGGAGAGGGGTTGGGGAGAGGGGGTCAAAGGGCGAGAGGGGGTCAAAGGGCGAAGATCGATACCTTTTGCGACACCCTCCCAGCGGGAGGATTTGGGTGCCTTCTTTGACTGGTCCTTCTACAGCCAAGGCACTCGGGACCAGGGCGCGGCCAACAGCGGCCCATTCCTGGACGCCGCCCTGCGCCACTTCGGCGAATCCGATCTGGCCGACAGCCCGGCCCTTGCTGACACCAAATCTGACCGGCTGGCCGAGCGCATAGCGGAGACCCGAACCCTGCTCCTGCTCGACGGCGTCGAGCCCCTGCAGCACCTCCAGCGTGCAGGTGGCCTGGAGGGCCGGCTCAAGGATCAGGGTTTGGAGCGCTTCCTCAAACGACTGGCCCAATTGCCTAGCGCGGGCGGCCTGTGTGTCCTCACCAGCCGACTGCCCCTGACGGACCTGAAACCCTTCCACGGCATCAGCGTGCGGGAAGAACGACTCGATAACCTATCCGCGCCGGCCGCTGCTCGACTCTTGCACCGGGCCGGCGCTCGCCGTGCCGGCGCCGCCGCGATCGATCCCGACGACCCGGAGCTAGTCGAAGCGGTGCGGGAGCTGCAGGGCCATGCCCTGACCGTCCAATTGTTGGGGAGTTATCTCAGGCACGCCCAACAAGGGGACATCCGCCGCCGTGACCGCGTGGATTGGACCTCGGCCCTCGACCAGGAGCAGGAGGGCCATGCCCATTCCCTGATGGGCGCCTACGAACACTGGTTCGAGCAGCAAGGAGACCTCGGCCGTCGCCAACTGGCTGTTTTACGGCTGCTTGGCTTCTTTGATCGCCCGGCGCGTCTGGACCTGCTGGAAGCCCTGCGGACCGGGGCCGCCGTCTCCGGCCTCACCGAGGCCCTGGCCGGACCGAATTGGAGGCCGGAGGACTGGAACCGGATACTCATAAGTCTGGCCGAGGATCACCGGCTGATCTCACTCCAACGCTCGGACAGCGGCGGTATCGAGCAGATCGATACCCACCCATTGATCCGGGCCTGGTTCGCCCACCGGCTGCGGCACAGTAATAACGCTGCCTGGATGGAGGGCCACCGGCGTCTGTACCAGTACCTATGCGACACCACCGAGCACCGGCCCGATGGTCTGGAGGGCCTGCAACCCCTGTATCAGGCCGTGGCACATGGTTGTCAGACCGGACTACATCAACAGGCCCTAGACGCCGTTTACCGCGAGCGCATCCTGCGGGGCGCCGACTTCTACAGCACGAGGAAGCTCGGGGCTATCGGCGCCGATCTGGGGGCGGTGGCCTGCTTCTTCGACCGACTCTGGGACCGAATTTCGCCTAACCTCTCGGCCCCGGACCAGAGTTGGCTGCTCAACGAGGCGGCCTTCTTCCTACGCGCCCTGGGCCGGTTGGCCGAATCGCTGGAGCCGATGCGGGCGGGGTTGGAGATGGCTATCGGGCAGGAGAACTGGAAATCTGCCGCAACTAGCGCCTCTAATTTGAGTGGGCTGGAGCTGACATTGGGCGATCCGGCCGCTGCCATTGCCGACGCTGAGCGGTCGGTCGGCTTTGCCGACCGCAGTAGGGATAAGTTCTGGCGGATGGGTACCCGCACGACCCAGGCCGATGCTTTGTATCAGGCGGGCCGGACGGAGGAGGCCCGGCGCCTGTTCATCAAGGTCGAATCCATGCAGCCCGAGCGACAACCGTACTATCCCCGGCTCTACTCGTTGAGGGGTTTCCGCTACCGCGACCTGCTGCTGTCCGAATCTGAGCGTGCGGCCTGGCGATTGGTACTGGACCCCGAGGCCCGGATCCCGGATCTTGCTGCTCTGCAAGCTACCTGTGACCAAATCACCGAGCGGGCCAAACAGACCCTCGAATGGGTTCGAGGAAAACTCGGCTTGCTTGACGAGGCACTGGACCGGCTCAATCTGGGCCGTGCGGCGCTCTATCAGACCCTCCTGACCACACAGATTCGGAGGCGTAAAGACACAACGGATTCGGCCCCATCCGCAATCCGGATCCCCCCGGCCGCCAGCGACCATCTGACCAAAGCGGTCGCCGGTATCCGCGAGTCTGGCTTCATGGAATTCCTCCCCCGCGGATTGCTCACACGGGCCTGGCAGCGGTGGTTGACGGGTGATCCCAAGAATGCCGTCGCGGATCTGGACGAGGTCTGGGAGATCGCCGAGCGCGGTCCCATGCCCCTCTACCAGGCGGATTGCCTGCTCACCCGGGTCCGGCTGTTCGGACGGCAGAACCACTATCCCTGGGACTCGGCGCGGGAGGATCTTGCCCAGGCCCGCCGCTTGATCGACAAACACGGCTACCACCGCCGCGACCAGGAGCTCGCCGATACCGAAAGCTGCCTTTGAACCTCTCTGGCTCCCACGCTCCAGCGTGGGAGCAGACCTTGTCCCGACGGAGGAGGGATCTGATGCTCCAGCGTCGATTAAGCGCTTCAGTCGGCTA
>NZ_FLUY01000588.1 GCF_900092655.1 Candidatus Thiosymbion oneisti | reverse complement strand
CGGAAATTGCGAAAAAACGCAAGGACGCCAAGACGCAAAGAAAGAACAAAGAATCTTTGCGTCTTGGCGCCATTGCGTCCTGGCGTTAAATGGG
>NZ_FLUY01000589.1 GCF_900092655.1 Candidatus Thiosymbion oneisti | reverse complement strand
CAGGGACAGCTTGGCCGCGGTCCTGCGGGCAATCTCCCGGTAGATCTCGCTGATGCGTGAATCGGGCTGAGCCACGACGGTCGGCCTGCCGCCGTCCGTCTCCTGCCGGATGTCAATATCCAACGGTAGTGCGCCCAGCAGTTGCACCCCGTACTGCTCGGCCATGGCCTGACCCCCACCCTCGCCGAAGATGTGCTCCTCGTGCCCGCACTTGGAACAGATATGGATGCTCATGTTCTCCACGATACCCAGCACCGGCACCTCCACCTTCTGGAACATCTTCAGACCCTTGCGGGCATCCAGCAGCGCGATATCCTGGGGTGTGGTGACGATGACCGCACCGGAGACGGGCACCTTTTGGGCCAGGGTGAGCTGGGTGTCGCCGGTGCCGGGCGGCAGGTCGATCACCAGATAGTCCAGATCCGACCAATTGGTATCATTGAGCAATTGCTCCAGGGCCTGGGTCACCATGGGGCCACGCCAGATCATTGGGGTCTCCTCGTCGATCAGGAAACCGATGGACATAGCCTGGAGGTGGTAGCTGTTCATGGGCTCGAGCGTATTGCCGTCCTTGGAGTCCGGCTTGCCGGTGATGCCCAGCATGCGCGGCTGTGAGGGACCATAGATGTCCGCATCCAGAATGCCGGTCTTGGCACCTTCGGCGGACAGCGCCAGGGCCAGATTGACCGCAGTGGTCGACTTGCCGACGCCGCCCTTGCCGGACGCTACGGCGACGATGTTCTTGACGTTGTCGATCGGCTTTAAGGATTTCTGGACCGAGTGTGCGACCACGGACCAGGTGACATCGACCTCGGCCCCGGTGACGCCTTCCAACCCTTCCACCGCCGCTTTGACCTCGGCAGCGATCGCCGCCGCCACGGTTTTGGCCGGAAAGCCAAGGATGACCTCGATCTTGACCCGGTCCCCCTCGATCTCGACGCCCTTGACGCACCCGGCGCTGACCAGATCCTTTTCCAGGTGGGGCTCTCGGTAACCCTTGATCGCCGCTTCGACTTGTTCTTTGGTAACTGCTGACATGGTTTGCTCCATCTGGTCAGGCGCCGAACCTGTCGGTCCGCCCCGAAGTTCGCGAGAACACAATAAACAACCTGGTCGCTATTCTATCCGAATAGCCGCCGATCCCCCCGCGACAGTTGGTCTTTATGTCAGGATTTCAAGCTCGGACTGACTGGTAGTGGCTCAGTTCGCGAAAAATCGGAAATTGCGAAAAAACGCAATGGCGCAAGGACGCCAAGACGCAAAGAAAGAACAAAGAATCTTTGCGTCTTGGCGCCATTGCGTCCTGGCGTTAAATGGG
>NZ_FLUY01000594.1 GCF_900092655.1 Candidatus Thiosymbion oneisti | reverse complement strand
ACCGTTGTAATGGAAATGCTTGCCACTGAGGCGGCCCTGGCTGGCGACGGCCTTGTGCTTGTCCGGGATGGGGACATCGTTGGCCTCTTGGCAGGCGGCCAGTTGCGCCTCACTGGAGTAACCGCTGTCAGCAACCACCGTGATGTCGTTGACC
>NZ_FLUY01000601.1 GCF_900092655.1 Candidatus Thiosymbion oneisti | reverse complement strand
CTACGAGTCCCTGGAGGCCCTGCCCGAGGGTCTGACCGGGGAGATCCTGAACGGACAGCTCCACACCCAACCACGGCCTGCCGGACCACATGCGGTTTCCGGCTCC
>NZ_FLUY01000602.1 GCF_900092655.1 Candidatus Thiosymbion oneisti | reverse complement strand
GCCGTGGTTGGGTGTGGAGCTGTCCGTTCAGGATCTCCCCGGTCAGACCCTCGGGCAGGGCCTCCAGGGACTCGTAGCGGGTGGGTTGGATGGCTGGCTGCATGTTTCGGCCCCCTGGTTCGAGTGCGTAAAGCGGTCAGCGTAGGGTCCGCTGTGCGGACCTTCCGAATGTCAACATGCTCCGGGCTGTCATCGGCTCTCCACGAGTCCCGGCCGTCGAGGTGGCCACAAGATTTCCAGGTCGAGACTTACGGCCTCGAAGGGCGGGGCAATCACCTGATCGGCATCGGCAAAGCGGCCGGTCTCGATCCAGGCGCCGGCCCCGAGTCGGTAGGTCTCCAGCGTGCGCTTGGCCGGATCGATCAGCCAGGCGTACTGCACACCATAGCGGGCGTACAGCGGCAGCTTGATCTGGCGATCCTTGCTTGCCGTGGAGGGAGACAGGATCTCACAGATCCAGTCGGGAACCACCTCGAAGCGCTGATCTTCCGGCGGGTAGGGCATGCGCTCACGCCGCCAACCGGCCCAGTCCGGGACCACGACCTCGAGATTCCGCTCGAAGTGGATTTCCGGTTCATAGAGGATCCACCAGCCGCCGGGTCCTCCGTCACCGATTTGGAAGGGATTGAGTAATTTGGCACCCAACATGGAGCCGGAAACCGCATGTGGTCCGGCAGGCCGTGGTTGGGTGTGGAGCTGTCCGTTCAGGATCTCCCCGGTCAGAC
>NZ_FLUY01000605.1 GCF_900092655.1 Candidatus Thiosymbion oneisti | reverse complement strand
AGACACTCCGCGGCGCGGAGCTTCTGCGTTCCCACGCGGCGCGTGGGAACGAGAGAAAATCTGTTAATTGAGAACGCCCCC
>NZ_FLUY01000272.1 GCF_900092655.1 Candidatus Thiosymbion oneisti | reverse complement strand
CACTTCTTTCGGGAAAACAGCGAGATCTGGATCGAACGGTTCGACTACAAGGAGGCCGGACCCCAGCTCTTGATGCAGTCGTTCCTGCAGCGCATCGTCAACAG
>NZ_FLUY01001199.1 GCF_900092655.1 Candidatus Thiosymbion oneisti | reverse complement strand
GCTATGCCCCCTCTCCCGCCGGGAGAGGGTTGGGGAGAGGGGATCAAAAAGATGAACCGCTCTACTTAAACACTTATAAATTTACCACTACCTGCCTTTTTAGGCAGTCTCTAAAATGATATTGATATTGCTCTTCTTTATCCCGGTGTGATGTTCGACTGAAAATTTACCACTGCCGATTTGCGTTCATTGGCGTTTGTTTGCGGCTGAATTCTTCGACCGGCAGTTGGCATCAGGGTATCTTGGATCGATTCGTCGCCTTACAGCGCCTGGGTCAATAGGGCCGTCAGCTCCGCTTCCGTCAAGGTAATCGGATTGCCTTGCATGCTGCTGGCGCGCCTGGCCTCGTCCACGATGGGGGCCACATGGCTTCGGGTTATGCCGTAATCGGCCAGGCCGGGTACGGCCAGCTCGTCACCGAGGGCCTGGATCCAGGCGACGCCGGCGGTGACCTCGGCGGCGGCATCGCCGGTGAGGATAGCCGCGACCTCTCGGTAGCGGGCCAGGGCCGGCGCGTCGGGGGCGCGTTCCTGCAGGGCGCGCACATTGGTCTCCATCACATAGGGCAATAGGCGGGCGCAGACGGCGCCGTGGGGTGCATTGAACATGCCGCCGATGGGAGCGGCAAAGCCGTGGACCGCCCCCAGCTTGGCATTGGCCAGGGCCAGGCCGCCGCACAGGCTGGTCAGGGCCATGTCCCGGCGTGCCTCGACATCCGAGCCCGCATGGAAGGCGCGGCGCAGGGAGCCTGCCGCCCGCCGCATCCCTTCGCGGCAGAAGCCGTCGGACAAGGGCGTAGCCAGATGGGAGACAAAGGGCTCCAGGCATTGGGTCAGGGCGTCCAGGCCGGTGCTGGCGGTGACCGCCGGCGGCATGGGGTAGGTCAGTACCGGGTCGACAAGGGCGATCGCGGGCAACATGGAGCGATGGCGCAGGCTGACCTTGACCCCTTGCTCGGGCGCCGCGAGCACGGCGTTGCGGGTTACTTCGGCGCCGGTGCCCGCGGTGGTGGGGATGGCGATGAGGGGCGCGGCCGGGTTGGCCAGGGGCCGACTGCGGCCGATGACTTCCAGGTAGTCGAAGGGATCGCCGGGGTTGGCGAGCAGGGCGGCGATGGCTTTGGCCGCATCGATGGCGCTGCCGCCCCCCATGCCGATGACCAGATCGGCCTCGAAGCCGCGGGCCTGCTCGGTACCTTCCAGGACCGACGCAACCGTGGGTTCGCCGCCGACGGAGCAGGTACCGACCGCTAGCTGCCGGTCCGCGAGCCGGGTCAAGAGGGGCTCGATCCGCGCCGGGGTGCTGCCGCCTACTACCAGTACCCGGCTGCCCAGCTCGGTCGCATAGGTGCCTACCTGGTCCAGGATGCCGGCACCGAACAGGATGCGGCCGGCGGTCGCGAACTCGAATGTCATGGCGATGTCCTCAGGTCCGTACCAGGTCCCAGCCCTGCTCGTCCGGGAAGCTGTTCGCGTACTTCACAGCACGGCGCGGCGCGGCCATCATGGGGGCGACGGTGTCGCGCCAGGTCGCATAGTGGGCTGTCTCCTTGTGGCGTGCCGGGTCGGCGGCGGTGCGGTAGACCTCGACCAGCACGAAGCGCGTGGGGTCGTCCTGCTGTTGAATCACATCGAAGCGCGCCACCCCCGGCTCCTGCACACTGTGGCGTGCATTCTCTATGGAGGCGGCCTTGAATGCCTCGATGGAATCGGGCTTCACGTGGACCAGGACATGAACGACAAGCATGGAGATACTCCTTGTAATATTTTGAGTTAAGAATGTACGACTGCGAAGCGGGTAACGGCGGATCCGCGATTGTAACGATATCCTTTTCTATCCGCAGATTACGCAGATTCTCGCAGATTATTTCATTTTTAATCTGTGGAAATCTGCGTAATCTGCGGATTGAAAAAGATTTCTTACGGATCAAAGCACCTCGGACTACCTGGCCAGGCACCCACAGGGAGTGTCCCTGCATATCGGCAAACGAGAGGAAAAACTACGAATCACGCGAATCCTCGCGGATCGATGCGCGCTGATTCGCGCGATTCGTCGTTTTCTCTACCTACCATGATAAGCGGCCGGCAGCTAACTTTAATGGCATTGGCATGGATTCGGGCTCAATCCCGCCGGAGATCGTCGGAGACCGCGATCGGGGTGGGGAAGCGCTTTACCACCAGGTAGGAGGAGACCACGAAGGTGAGGATGGTGGCCAGTTGGATCGTATAGGACACCCGCGCCCCGATGACGGATAGCTGCAGTGCCAGGGTGCCGATGAGCATGGAGAACTCGCTCATCTGCCCCAGGCGGTAGCCGATCTCCGTGGAACGCTGCACCGGATCCCCGATGCGGGTCAAGAGCCAATGGAAGATGATAGGCTTGAGCGCCAGGGTGGCGCCGGCGACCAGGGTCGCGGGGAGCAGGACGTCGGTGAGCATGCCGAGCTCGAACTGGACCCCGATGCTGAAGAAGAAGAGCACCAGGAAGAAATCCCGTAGCGGCCGCAGGTTGGCAGCGATATAGACGGCAATGGGGCTGGGTGCCAGGGCTACGCCGGCGATGAAGGCCCCGATCTCGTGGGACAGACCCACGACGCCTCCCAGCTCGGCCATACCCATGCACCAGCCGATGGCGACCAGAAAGACATACTCCCGGATGGTATCGAAGCGCTTGATCAGGGGAATCAGCAGGAAGCGGGCGCACAGAGCGGCGAACAGTGCCAACGTCGGCAGCATCAGCAGCATCAGGGCGACGTCGGTCCAGGGTGCGTCGCCGGTGGCCGCTCCCCGCAGCAGTAACAGCATGGCGATGGCGATCAGGTCCTGCAGTAAGAGGATGCTGATGATGATCTCCCCCATCCGCTGGTGGTGCAGCACGGTGGTCGGCAGCAGCTTGAGCCCGATGATGGTGCTGGAGAAGCCCATGGTGCCTCCGAGCACGAGGGACTCCAGCGGCGAGAAGCCGACGGCCAGCCCCACACCTAAGCCGGCGATGGCCAGGATGAACGCGCTGCCCAGGGTCACCAGGGTGGTGCGACGCACGCTCTGCATCAGCTCCTTGGGGTTGAGGTCCAGACCGAGCAGGAACAACAAGAACATGATCCCGATATGGGCAATATCCGAGGCGATCGCGGTATCTTCCATCAGGTCGATCCCGGAGGGACCGAACAGGACGCCCAGCGCGATATAGGCCAGCAGCAGCGATTGGCGGGCGGCCAATGCCAGGGTGGCAAGCACCGCGGCGCCGGTGAACACGAGAAAGATGGTATCGACGATGGGGTCCTGGGACATGGTGCGGTCCGAACCTCGAATCGGAGCGGGCGGTTACTTCCCAGCTTAGCAGTTTGGCGGTTACCTTGGGTCAACCACCGCCTCCCGGCTTGGGTTATACTGAACCCTCTCTGATGACCTTGGATTTTTCCAGCCGGCCGTGGGGGCGGAGATACCCCCTGGAAGCGCATGCACACGCCGGCGCTCGGAAACCGCGATTTGCCTACCCGCGTGCGGGCAGGTCCAGGCGAGTGCCGGGTTGTGCAATCCTTGCCAGGTCCCCTGGTGTTGCCGCTTCGACTACTGCCCTATGTCCGACGAGCGTATCATCAAGAAGTACCCGAACCGCCGGCTCTATGACACCGAGGTGAGCAAGTACATCACGGTGGCCGATGTGCGTGCTTTGGTCATGAAGGGTGCTAAGTTCCGGGTGATGGATACCACCAACGAGGAAGACCTCACCCGTTCTATCCTGCTCCAGATCATGCTGGAGGAGGAGAGCGCAGGTCAGCCTCTGTTTACGGCCAATATGTTGGCTCAGATCATCCGTTTCTACGGGGGGACCCTGCACGGCCTGTTCGCCCGCTACCTGGAGCAGTCTCTGAACGTTTTCGCCAAGCAGCAGCATCAGGTCCGCGAGACCTTGGCGCAGGACCCGCTGGAGACCGTCGCCCGCATGACGCAGCGCAGCGTGGAGATGTGGGCCGATTTCCAGAAGGAGTTCCTGCGCGCCGCCGGGCTGCAGACCGACAGCAAGTCCGACCAGGCGGAGTAGATCGGCTCGGAAAAAACTGCATCAGCAGTCTGTTTCTCATGCTTCTCAACCGCCATTTTCATGGCAAAATAATGTACTGCCATATTACCGACTATCCTATCCTACGATGCGAGGTAATGAACCATGGATACCGTCAGTATCAATGAGTTCCGCGGCAGCTTTCGCGAACACGTCGATAAAGTGATCTCTGAACATGAGCCCCTGAAAGTCACAGGCCACAAGGGCGCCGATTTCATGGTCATCGGCGCCGAGGACTGGGAACGCGAACAGGAAACGCTCTATGTGTTAGGAAACCGGTCGTTGATGGAACAGATTACCCGCTCTGCACAGACCCACGCCGCCTCCGAGGGGTACCGACCGACGCCGGAACAGATCGGTGAAATCGATCGTCTTTGAGGGAGACACCTGGGAACGCTATGAAGCCTTGCGCGCGAAGGATAGACAACTGCATCGGAACCTGTGCCGTATCCTGAAGGAGATGCAGCGCACTGACCCCGCTCAGGGCATTGGAAAGCCCGAACAGCTCAAACAAAACCTCCGAGGATTTTGGTCGCGACGTCTCTCCCAAAGAGACCGAATAGTTTACCGATTCGATGAAGATGCCATCTATGTCTTCGCGATCGGTGGTCATTACGACGATCGGTAATCCGGTAGCGATCATGCGTGGCTTGCTTGCTCCGTAGAGGACGCATGCGGATTCAAACGAAGCCGGCTGCCATACAGCGGCGTCATCCGCGGATTCGATACACCAGGTTGTCGGGCTAGGGCGCGTTCAGCCTCGCCGGCATACACCAACCTCGGAAGGCGCGCCTGACCCGACCTACCACGGTGAGCGGCCGGTGGCTAACTTAGACGGCTGCACCCGACGACCGCTACCCCACACGGCGTAGTCCGCCGTCTTGCGTCGGGTGACGGCGCGCCGATCATCGCAGCTGACACGGCCACAACGGGCGCGCCTTACCCGACCTACTGAATGTCAACAAACCCTGGACCCTCTTCCGCGGTCCCTATCGTCATCAAGCGACGCCCGGAGTCGCCGGCGATGGGGGGGCCGTTCGCCGACCTCCATCCCTTGCTGACTCGCCTCTACCGGGCGCGTGGCGTCTGTTCCGATAGCGATTGCGACCTGTCGTTGGGTGCGCTTCACCCCTTCGAGTCCTTCCTGGATATCGAGCCGGCGGCGGATCTGCTTGCCGGCTGTATCCGGGCGGGGGGCTCCATCCTGGTCGTCGGCGATTATGACGCCGATGGGGCCACGGGCAGCGCCCTGGCGGTCCGTGGCCTGCGTTTGCTGGGCGCGTCCGGCGTTGCTTACCTGGTGCCGAGCCGGTTCACGTCGGGTTACGGCTTAGGCCCAGCAGTTGTGGACACGGCGGCCTCGTTGGGCGCGGATCTGATCGTTACCGTGGACAACGGCATTTCCAGTCTGGCCGGGGTCCGACGCGCCCATGAGCTGGACATCCCCGTCATCATTACCGATCACCACCTCCCCGGCGGCGAGCTGCCGAGGGCCGCAGCAATCGTCAATCCGAATCGGCCGGGAGACGCCTTCCCCAGCAAGTCCATCGCTGGCGTCGGAGTCGTCTTCTATCTGCTCGCCGCCGTGCGGGCCCGCTTGCGGGGGCTCGATTGGTTCAGGTCCGGGCGTCCTGCGCCCAATCTGGCGCAACTGCTGGATCTGGTCGCCCTGGGCACGGTGGCGGATGTGGTGGAGCTGGACCGGAATAACCGCATCCTGGTGGAGCAGGGTCTGCGGCGGATCCGCGCCGGGCGCTGTAGCCCCGGGGTGACGGCCTTGCTGAGAGTGGCGGGATGTGACCCTGGGACGGTGACGGCCAGGGACTTGGGTTTCGCGGCAGGACCGCGGCTCAATGCCGCCGGGCGCCTGACCGAGATGTCCCTGGGGGTCGAGTGTTTGCTGACGGATGATCCGGACCGTGCCATGGCCATGGCCCGGGAGCTAGACACCCTCAATCGGCGTCGGCGGGAGATCGAGGGCGAGATGCAGGATCGGGCGGAAGAGGTACTCCGGGATCTGGTCCCGGATGCTGCCGGACTGCCGCCTGCCCTGTGCCTGTTCGACGCGGATTGGCACCAAGGGGTGATCGGCATCCTGGCGGCTCGCATACGCGAGCGCTACCAGCGTCCGGTGATTGCCTTCGCTGCGGCCGAAGACGGTATCTTGAAGGGGTCCGCTCGCTCTATCGAGGGTCTGCACATCCGCGATCTGATCGCTGCTGCGGATCGGTGCCGACCAGGGCTGATCGAACGTTTCGGCGGTCATGCCATGGCCGCGGGACTGAGCTTGCGGATCGGGGCCTTGGATGCCTTTCGAGAAGCGATAGTCGCGGAGGCGCACCGGGAGCTCGGCGATGCCCCGCCCGTGCGGGAACTCATCTCCGACGGCGAGCTGCCGGCCCGGGATCTGGGTCTGGATACCGCGGAGCGCCTACGCAGCGCCGGTCCCTGGGGCAAAGGGTTTCCCGAGCCCTTGTTCGACGGTCGGTTCGAGGTCTTGGAACGGCGGGTCGTGGGCGAACGACACCTGAAGCTGCGGCTGCGCCCGCCGGGTGGTGATTCGATCGACGCCATCGGCTTCGGCCTGGGAGCACTGCCGGTAAGCGTCGGCCACCAGGTCCGCCTGGCCTATCGCCTCGCCGTCAACCACTATCGCGGCGTCAGCGCTCCGCAGCTGATCGTGGAACACCTGGAATAACGACAGTAAGCGAAGCCTTTACCCTTGCGCCTTTGCGCTTCAGACCGTCCCGCGGCCCGAAACGCAGCCTTAGAGACTGTCTAAGAGGCTGTCTAAAAACTAATACACTGATTTTATTGGTTTTCAGTTGGAAAACTGTAACTTTCGGTCGTTTCGTACCAAACCATCGATTCGCTTTAGGTTCCTTAAGCCCCTTATTTTTTGCCGCAAATAACGCAAATGGACGCAAATTTAAGCCGTGATCTTCATTTGCGTTCATTCGCGTTCATTTGCGGCTGAATCCTTCGGCAGGCAGTTAAGACCAAGGCACCTTGATTTTTCAGACAGCGTCTAAGAACTTGCCCGGTTGGCTCCCTCGCCCCCTTGGGGGAGAGGGGGGATCAAGGGCTTGATTGCGATCGGATTGGTCACGCCATATCAAGCAACATCAATGGGTTTCTCTCGTTCCCACGCGCCGCGTGGGAACGCGGAAGCTCCGCGCCGCGGAGTGTCTCGGAAACTCATAGCCGCTGCTGCATGGGCCTGATGTGCTTGATTTTCATGAGGATTCAGCTCAATTGAGAACGCCCCCTAGGGTCCGCTGGGCGGACCGCCTGCGTGTCGCGACCATTTCACAGATGAGAACCGGCAGCCGGACCACACCCCATAGGCTACCCGACCTGGGCCTCGGCCAGAGCCACCGGCGGCAACGCGAAGGTCGATTGGATCAGGTCATTGTCCAGACCCACCAGCTCGGGAAACCGCGCCGGGATCGTCTCCACCGCGAAGATCTCCTGGACCGCCTCCTCGAAGCGCAGCAGACCGACGGTCTGGCCGGTCTCGATGTGCACCAGCCACACCCCGCAGGCACGACGGTCCGTTGCGTCGGTAATGGGGATATCGGTAAAGGCATTGGTCTCCCGCAGCTGCGACAGGCCCACGCAGGCGATGGGGCCGGCGAAGCTCAGGCCACGGGTAAAGCCCGGCAGCCGCGCGACCTCGGTCTTGGTGCCCGTGGCCGGGTCCAGGGTCACCAGGGCGCCGCGGCCCGATTCCAGGAGCCACAGGGTATCGCGGTACCAGCGTGGGGAGTGGGGCATAGAGAGGCCGCGGGCGATAATCGCGTCCGCCTCCAGGTCGATCAGGATGCCCCCATCCCGCTTGTTGGCACGCCAGCCCTGGGGCGTATCGGTGGCACCCAAGGCGGTCGCGTAGCGCGGTTTACCGGCCACCAGGCCCAGGCCATTGAGGTGGCAGCGGTCCTCGGGGGCATAGCCGGAGACGAAGGCCGGGCGCCACACGGGCACGAAGCTGTGCTCATGATCCATCACGCACAGGCAAGAGAAGGCGGTGTTGACGAAGTAGGCGCGCCCGTCGGTGCCCAGGCCCAGCTCGTGGATATCGATAGCGCCGGTGACATGGGTGTTACGCCACACATAGGCGGCGTCGTGGCGGTCCGGCGGGTCGAGCCGGGGGCACAAGGCCGGCATGTTACGGAACTCGTCGATGGCGCATTGAGTGCCGAGCAGCAGGCGCCCCTGATCCACTGCCAGCCCCATGGGTCGGGAGAAGCCGAAAAAGTGAGTATTCAAGCCCCCGTCCGGCTCGGCCCGAGCGATCACCAGCCGGCCCGCCTGATAGGTAGAGATCGCCAGCGCGATACCCAGCCGGCGCAGGATATCCGGCAGGTTGGTAGAGTGCACCGAGCGTAACGGCGAGGCCGCGGCGGGTCCGGCGATGGGCGGGTCCGGTTGATTCATGGCAGCCTCCGGGAGTCGGTTGCCGGGCCGATGCCGGCGGTTTCCCACCGCGGACATGAGGGGAAACACGCCCAGCCCGTAGGATGCGGTGAGCGCGGCAGATCATTCAGGATAGCATCACGGGAGGGCGCGAACCGCATCGATGGTGCGGTGAGCAGTTGTCAGTTGTCAGGGGGCAGAGGCGGCCCCCGTAGGGTGGGACAGGCCAGGGACGGCCGCATCCCGCCGGGATGCCTACGGACGGGGATCATAATGGTGCGGTGAGCACGGCAAGTCTTACAGGATGGCATCATGAGGGGGCGCGAACCGCATCAATGGACGCTTGGCCCGGCGGCGAACCGCATCTTTGGACGCTGGACATGTCCAACTGCTTTTCTCGCCGCGGCGCGGAGCTTCCGCATGAGACTCCGAGTCTATCCGCTGAGACTCCAAGTCCATCCGGTGAGGCTCCGAGTCTATCCGGTGAGACTCCGAGTCTATCCGTTGAGACTCCGAGTCTATCTGGTGAGGCTCCGAGTCTATCCGGTGAGGCTCCGAGTCTATCCGGTGAGGCTCCGAGTCTATCCGGTGAGACTCCGAGTCTATCCGGTGAGGCTCCGAGTCTATCCGCTGAGACTCCGAGTCTCATCGTTGAGGCTTGGAGCCTCGACCGCCATGCCATTCCTCATTGCTCCTGGTGATCAGGCTGCTTCTTTCCATGCGCTTTTTTGAAGCGTTCACCCAATTGCTCGGCTACGGGCTTCAGACCCGGCGTGGTCTTGGTGGCGGCCTTGACGTAGTCGTAAATCTGAGTCGCTTCCCGCATGGCCTCGCCGCCCACCGCGAGGCGCGTGTCGTCTATCTCGGAGGCGACCGATTCGGCCAGCGTACCCAGCTCGGTGAGGATAGTGAAGAGGTCTACATCCTGCTTGAATCCCTTGGTGCTGAAGCCGGCGGGGAGGATGTCCGGGTAGGTCTGGGCGGCGCTCAGGGCATTCTGGACGAAGGATACGCTGTCGGCCCCGGTCTTGAAGATAATCCGGCGCTCGTCGGGCGTGAGATTGACCAGAAACGGGAGTTTTTTGAGCACGGTCTCGAAGGCGTCCTTGATGGCCTTCACCTCGGCAGGCGAGAGCGAGGCATCGATGTTCGCGTAGGGCATAGGCGTTTCCTCTCAAGTCGGATCATTGATTTATAGTCCGCGTAGGGCGGGAAAGCGCAGCGCATCCCGCCACAAGCCTTCCGGCGGGTTGCGACACTCTTTTGGAGTGCGGCGGCAGGCAGCTTGCTCCGTGCTTCGAGTGAGCGCCGGTGATTGTTGGTAGCACTGTTTACCGGTCGGCACGCACCCGACGCCGCTTTGGATTCGGATCGGCCACAACCAAAGCGCCGTCGCCGCGGTGCGTGGGGAACAGGGCGCCGCTGATCCCTGACAGCTGGGTTGTCAACGCGGTCACTGGGCCTCCATCCGGGGCACCGCTTAAGCCGGCGCACTCCAAAATCAGAACTGCTCGCAGGCCGCCAGCTTGGCGTCCAGGGTGTCGATGTCGTTGTTTTGAGCGCCGAGCAGGATGTCCAGGGCGATCCGGGACAGGCCGTACTCGGTGGCGCCTTGGTCGTCGCCGGCATGGGCATCACGCCATTCTGTCCGGTAGGCTTCCAGCAGCTCGAGATAGAACGCCAGCCCGCCGGGCTCGGCCGTCCGATTGAACATGTTCTGATACAGGTTGTGGATCAGCTCGGCGTCACTCAGCCCGCTGAAACGCTCGGTGTATTCCTGAGAAGTGCCGAAGGCGGCGATGATGGGACTCAGATCGGTACCGCCGCCTTCCGCCTCCAGGCGTTCGCACCAGTAGCGAAAGCCGCCGCACTCGGCGCAGCGCCCGTAATAGCCGCGATAGGCGCGGTGGATCCACAGCTTGGCCGCATCGCTGCACGCGATGTTGGCGATATCGGCGCGGCAATTGCCGCCGGTGGTGGTGTCGCCAGTACCGGTGGTGCCACCAGTGCCGGTGGTGCCGGTCGTGGTGCCGCCAGTGCCACCACCCGTCGTGCCGCCGCCGGTCGTCGTCTGTCGCGTGAAGGTGGCGGTCAGGCTCTGGGCCGCCGTCAGGGTGAGGCTACATTGGCTTGCCGTACCACAGCTCGCATCCGACCAACTGCCGAAGGTGCTGCCTGAACTCGCCGTAGCGGTCAGGGACACCGGGGTCCCATGGTCGAGGGTGGTGGTGCAGGTACCGGAGGCCGTGCCCGCGGTGAGGGTGCAGTCGAGGCCGTTGCCGCTAATCGCACCCGTTCCGGTGCCGCCGCCGGTTACTGTCAACCCATACCGGAGTTTATCGAACGCGGCGGTCAGGGTCTTGGCTTCCCCTAGGGTGAAGGCACACGGATTGGTCGTACCCTGACAGGTCGCATCCGTCCAACTTTTGAAGCTACTCCCCGTGGTCGCCGTGGCGGTCAGGGACATCGCGGTCCCTTCGCCGAGCGTCGCCGTGCAGGTACCGGAGGCGGCGCTGGCGGTGAGCGTACAGTCGAGTCCGTTCCCGCTGACCGTTCCGTTGCCACTACCGCCGCCGGTCACCGTCAACAGGGGAAACTGGAGCTCGAAGGCGCCCATATCGACGCCGCTTCCGGCTTGGCGTGGCTGGCCCCGTTGATCGGTGGTCAGGTTATCGGGATTGCTGCCAGCGTGGAGGGCCGGGCTGCCCGTTTTCAGGGCATGGGTCTTGACGCAGGCACCGCCGCTGCCGGCCGGGGTCGCGCAACCGTTGTCGGCAAGCGCCGCCAGCAGGGGGTCCGACCCGACCTTATTCCCATTGGTCCCGTCGGTCACACCGCAGGCCGCGGTGCCGGTCGATTGGATCAGACTGTTGTTGGCGGTGGCCGATCCGCTGGGCATCTCACAGTCGTTGGCAGTGCCCCCCACGGTGTTGCCGGCCAGGATACTGCTGTTCAGTGTGACCGTGTTGCTAGTATCGCCGTCGCTATAAACCCCGCCGCCGCCGCTTGCCGTATTGCCTGAGACAGTGCTGTTGGTAAGGGTGACCGTGCTGGTGTCAGACTCGGAATAGCTATAAACCCCGCCGCCCTTTTTGCCTGCCGTATTGCCCGAGACAGTGCTGTTGGTAAGGGTGACCGTGCTGGTGTCAGACTCGGAATAGCTATAAACCCCGCCGCCTTCGCCGCTTGTCGTATTGCCCGAGACGGTGCTGTTGGTGAGGGTGACCGTGCTGCTATAATCTTGGGAATAGCTAAAAACCCCGCCGCCCTTTTTGCCTGCCGTATTGCCCGAGACGGTGCTGTTGGTGAGCGTGACCGTGCTGGTGCCAGAGTCGGAATAGCTATAAACCCCGCCGCCTTCGCCGCTTGTCGTATTGCCCGAGACGGTGCTGTTGGTGAGGATGAGTTCGCCGCCCCGCGTGCAGATCGCCCCCCCAGACCTTCCGGAACTGCTGCAGTCGTAAGCGCTCCCCGAGGTCTTGCCGTTGATCAGCTTCAGATTTTCCAGAGTCAGGGACGTGTTGGCTTGAGTCACCCCGAAGATACGGCTGTTCTGATTGCCGTCGATGGTCTGGCCGGACGACGCGGGTCCCCTGATGGTCAGGGCCTTGTCGATATCGATCTGGTTGCCGGTCAGGGTGATAGTGCCCAAGCCGTCAGCAAAAGTGATCGTATCACCGGCACTGGCATCGGCCACCGCCTGGCGCAGACTGCCGGCACCATTGTCGGCATTGGTGGTGACATTGAAGGTTGCGGCTTCCAGCCCGCCGGTCCCCAGGGCCAGGGCCACCGCCAGGGCCAGGGGAGCACGGCGGGGAGGGGTTTGGACGCAGGCAGCGTCGGAACGTCGCGGCACCCGGCGGGGGCGTGCTCGGCGGGCCGCAGGGGACGGCTCCTGGAGATACCGATTCGGGGTGGTAAGCGCAGCGGTCATGACAGGTCTCCCGGAGGGAATATGAAAAACGGCACACAGGAGATCGATCTTAACCCCTAAGTAACTGGTCCGCAACGCCTTTGGCCGATTCGCCGGGGCGCGTATTTCCCATGCTCAAACCGCGTGACTCGTTCCCACGCTCCAGCGTGGGAATGCCGTTGTGGCCGCTCCAGCGGCCAATGGTTCATGACGCCGGAGCGTCTGGATTTGGCTCCCACGCTGGAGCGTGGGAGCCAGAGGTGGGTGTCGTAAAAGCCCCTCTCCCGGTCTCTGGTTCCCACGCAGCGCATGGGAACGAGAAAATGTCGGCGATCCCAG
>NZ_FLUY01000694.1 GCF_900092655.1 Candidatus Thiosymbion oneisti | reverse complement strand
CCTCCAACGGCTTGAGTTGCGCTTGCTGACGCGCTTGGCGTTCCTTGAGTGCTTCCAGCTTGCGGGCCAGCGCGGGGGCTTCACCCAACGCCTCGCTCACATCGGTTTCCCGCGCATC
>NZ_FLUY01000860.1 GCF_900092655.1 Candidatus Thiosymbion oneisti | reverse complement strand
CTTGGCCGCTCACTTTCCGGCCCATTTAACGCCAGGACGCAATGGCGCCAAGACGCAAAGATTCTTTGTTCTTTCTTGGCGTCCTTGCGT
>NZ_FLUY01000401.1 GCF_900092655.1 Candidatus Thiosymbion oneisti | reverse complement strand
CAGCTGGTGATGGGGTCCGTAAGCCGTCTGAAAGACGGCGGTCCCAGCCGGCCCGGGACCGCCGACATCTTGTCGGCCCCTGGGACCGCCGACATTCTGTCGGCTCCCGGGACTACCGATATTTTTCTCGTTCCCACGCGCTGCGTGGGAAGCTGGTTGCTCCGCGCCGCGGAGAGAATCAAGCCGGTGTCCGCCATTCCGTATACCCAGGAACCAAACCCGCCAGCCCCGGAGGGCGGGAAAGCGCCGCGGTCCTGCCCCAGCGGGACCGCGGCACGCATCCCGCCTCGGAAAGGAAAACGCTGACGGCGGGATGCGCTACGCTTTCCCGCCCTACCCTTTTGCGACACCCTCTCCAGGAGGGTGTCACAAAAGCCCCTCTCCCGCCGGGAGAGGGGTTGGGGTGAGGGGATCAAGAGGCGAGAGGGGATCAAAAAGGTTCCCGCTATTCGGCAACAACAAAATTAGAACACTACCTTCCCATTTAAACCCTGGCTCTTTATGGATTCCGGACTGCTTTGGAGTGCGCCGGCAAAGCGGCGCGGCCGCATCGAACCTCAGCTACGGGGGATACCAGCAGCGTTGGCCGGGAATCCGGGCCCTTCGGTTCCACCCGCGCCGCGGCGACGGCGCTTTCCCCTGGCCGCAACACCTTTG
>NZ_FLUY01001512.1 GCF_900092655.1 Candidatus Thiosymbion oneisti | reverse complement strand
GGCTACCAGTAGTTCCATAACCTCTCGGGCACGCAACAATGACCCAACTTTAGTTCCTATGCAATCATCCGGGACCCAACA
>NZ_FLUY01000615.1 GCF_900092655.1 Candidatus Thiosymbion oneisti | reverse complement strand
CCGTCGCCGCGGCGCGGGTGGAACCGAAGGGCCCGGATTCCCGGCCAACGCCGCTGGTATCCCCCGTGGCTGAGGTTTGATTCGGTCGCGCCGCTTTGCCGGCGCACTCCAAAGCAGTCCGGAATCCATAAAGAGCCAAATTTTTAAACTGAGCCTCTGCCGTCTTTCAGGGTCCTAGTTTGGCAACGATGGCCGCTACCAGTTGGTCGGCGAAGGTCTCACTGACCTGGCCGCGGGTCTGGTTGAACCAGCGGTCCTGGGAGTCGCGGAAGATTTGGATTTGGTCCAGGCCCTTGAGGTCGGCGCTGCCGTCCAGGGGGACATATTTGAGCCCCACCGGGACGATAGGCTTGCGGATCCTGATGCCGCCGTCGGGACCCAGGCCCAGGAAACGGGGGAGCTCCCGCTCGGAGATGAACCGGCTGGCAAAGAAGCCGGGGGAGAGGAGCAGCAAGCCGAAATCACATTGGGCGAGGGCAGTATCGATCTCCCGTCGCCAAGCGGCGCCGACCGGGATCATGGTATCGATCCAGGTATCGCAATCGAAACCCTGCATGATGGCGAGGCGTGGGCGCAGGAGCTCCAAGAGCCGGTTCGGCAGATGACCGTCCGCCCGCGCATAGCTCACGAAGAAATTCTTGCGGATCCTCATCTCGGGATCTCCGTTGTCTGTCTCTAAAGTGCCCTCCGTTCAGGAATTATAGTCGCCACCGACAGGTTGTAAAGTAGATAAGGAGGATAAAGGGTAGAAAGATGTAGGATGTGGTGAGCGTGGTAGGACTTTCAGGACGGCGCCAGAGAGGAGACGCGAACCGCATCAATTCAGCCCCCGTAGGGCGGGATAGGCCAGGGATGGCCGCATCCCGCCGAGCAGTTGTCAGGGGGTAGAGGTGGCCCCCGTAGGGCGGGACAGGTCAGGGACGACCGCATCCCGCCTCCAATCTCCGGGAGGGATTGGCGCCCACAGTACCGGCAAGTAGGCTATGCTGGTCCCCCTGAGCACCGGGCTGGCGATAAACCGCTATGAGCATATTCAAAAACCCCTCGACCATTCTTTCCCGGCTGTGGGCTCGGTTACGGGAGCACCGACCCTGGACCTGGCTATTCTCGGGGATTGGTGTGGCTGTATTCACTGTTCTTTTAAACCAGTTCCTTACTGAGCAACATCCACCCGGACCTGCCCCGAATCCTGAGCCGGGTATCCGCACCAGTGGCGACTGCAGCCCGGTCATTACCAATAGGCTCGGCGGGGTCGATGCCATCATCGTCTGCTCCGAGCTCAGCGATAAGGCCGAGGCCGCACTGATCCGCGCCCTGGAGAGCAGACTGGAGAGCAGAAGTGTCACGCCGGAAGACGCCCAGAAGGAGGTGGACAAGTGGATCAGCCGCTACGAGCGGCTAGTGGATGAGCTGGCGGAGATCAACCAGGGCTTGGACGGCGATGATCCACTGCTGGAACAGGTGGAGGAGCTGGTTCGGGACGGCCAATTAGACCTGGCCGAACGGCTGCTTGACAGCGCCTTGACTAGTGAGAAAGCCGCCGTCGCTCGCTTCGCCGCCCACCGCTATGCCCGGGCTGGTGTCCGCGCCCTGGGTTTCGACCTCGAGGGCGCGCTCGAGGACCATAAAGCCGCGTACCGTTATCGGCCGGACGAGCCCAGATACGCCCTCGGCTATGCCGACGCCCTTTCCGACCTGCTGCGCTATGCCGAGGCCGTGGAGGTATTGCAGGCCCTGTTGGAGACCAGCAGCCTCAAGGACGAAACCCGGGCCCACGTCTACCACCAAATCGGCATCGCCCAGTTCGGCCGAAGTTGGTTCCCTGCCGCCGCCGATGCCTTTGGGCAAGCCATCGGGCTGCGGGAAGCGCTGCGCAAGGCGTTAGGCGAGCGCTGGCCGCCCGAGATGCAGAACGACCTGGCCAGGGCCTACATAAACCGCGGCGTGGCCCTTGATAACCAGCAGGACTATGCCGGCGCGGTGGCCGCCTACAATGCAGCCATCGGGCTGATGGAAGCGCTGCGCAAGGCGTTGGGCGAGCGCTGGCCGCACGGGATGCAGAACGGCCTGGCCAAGGCCTACCTGAACCGCGGCAACGCCCTGCAAGGCCAGCAGGATTTTGCCGGTGCGGTGGCCGCCTACGATGCGGCCATCGGGCTGAGGGAAGCGCTGCGCAAGGCGTTGGGCGAGCGCTGGCCGCCCGAGATGCAGAACGACCTGGCCGGGGCCTATGTGAACCGCGGCCTGGCCCTTGCAGGCCAGCAGGATTATGCCGGGGCGGTGGCCTCCTATGATGCGGCCATCGGGCTGATGGAAATACTGCGCAAGGCGTTAGGCGAGCGCTGGCCGCCCGAGATGCAGAACGACCTGGCCGCGGCCTACCTGAACCGCGGCAGCACCCTGCTAGGCCAGCAGGATTATGCTAGGGCGGTGGCCTCCTATGATGCGGCCATCAGGCTGATGAAAGGACTGCGCAAGGCGTTAGGCGAGCGCTGGCCGTCCGAGATGCAGAACGACCTGGCCAGGGCCTACATGGGCCGCGGCCTGGCCCTGCAAGGCCAGCAAGATTATGCCGGATCGGTGGCCGCCTACGATGCGGCCATCGGGCTGAGGGAAGCGCTGCGCACAGCGTTGGGTGAGCGCTGGCCGCCCAAGATGCAGAACGACCTGGCCGGGGCCTACATGAACCGCGGCGTGGCCCTTGATAACCAGCAGGATTATGCCGGCGCGGTGGCCGCCTACGATGCGGCCATCGAGCTGATGGAAGCGCTGCGCAAGGCGTTGGGCGAGCGCTGGTCGCCCGGGATGCGGAACGACCTGGCCAGGGCCTACATGAACCGCGGCCTGGCCCTGCGAGGCCAGCAGGATTATGCCGGATCGGTGGCCGCCTTCGATGCGGCCATCAGGCTGATGGAAGCGCTGCGCGCGGGGTTGGGCGAGCGCTGGCCGCACGGGATGCAGAATGACCTAGCGACCAGCTACTACAATCGAGCCCTGTTGCACGGCAGTATGGCCGATCTTGCAGCCGCCGCGGCGGATCTGGAACGGGCGGTCGAGCTGGGGCGACAGGTGGCGATGGCGACGGGCAGTCCGTCCGCTATCGACCGTTTTCTGGACGCTGCGTACTTTCTTTTGCGGGTGTTGGAACCTCAAGCCGATGCGTCTCCAGCCGACCGGGCGGCGAGGCTGCTGGAGCAGCTCGAGGCGCTGGGCGCCCGCTGGCCGCCGTCCCACTGGCCGGCGGGCCTGCGACCCAACCTGGAGCGGGTGCGGACCCTGGGCCAACGGCTGGTTGGTGATACCCCGAGTGCTCGGTGAGGTATCCCGCGGTCAGACAGCCGGAACGCCGGTAAAGGGATCATGGTTCCAATTGCCTGTCAGTGAGCGTGAGCCCAAAATGGCGGCTGTTTGTGAGCCAAGCCCTCACCGTCGGCAGGCCGCTACGGTTAGGGCAAAAATCCGAACGGCGTTGCGACAGCTTTTTTGATCCCTTCTCCCTAAGAGGCTGTCTAAAAACTAACCCATTGATTTTAAATCGGTAGGCCGGGGTGAGGAACGAACCCCAGCTTTGGTTATTGCTGGGTTTTGGCCGGTCCCTGGCCGCAACCCAGCCTACGGCCTACGGTCTTGCGCTCGTTCCCACGCTCCAGCGTGGGAACGCTGTCTTATCCGCTCCAGCGGACTTAGCTCCTCTGTACTGATCGGCGTTGGCTGTTAGCCTACCGAGGCACTTAATCGACGCTGGAGCGTCAGATCCCTCCTCCGTCGGGACCAGGTCTGCTCCCACGCT
>NZ_FLUY01001224.1 GCF_900092655.1 Candidatus Thiosymbion oneisti | reverse complement strand
TCTGCTCCCACGCTGGAGCCTGGGGAGCCAGCCGAAAATCAATGCCAGTAGAAAATCAATAGGTTAGTTTTTAGACAGCCTCTTA
>NZ_FLUY01000182.1 GCF_900092655.1 Candidatus Thiosymbion oneisti | reverse complement strand
AGGTATTTCAGGCGTTCACACATCTCGGAAGCGAAATTCAGAATGATTGTACGCTATTTTGCGCACGATTTACCGGCCTC
>NZ_FLUY01001883.1 GCF_900092655.1 Candidatus Thiosymbion oneisti | reverse complement strand
AATCCAGCGTTCGCTTGCCTGAAGTTTCTTGAAGATCCCCGAATCGACAAAGCTATGATAGGTTTCGTCGCTGATGATGAGATGATCGATCACTTCGACCTTAAGGAATTTGCCTGCCTGGATAAAATGATCGGTGAGATCCTGAT
>NZ_FLUY01000626.1 GCF_900092655.1 Candidatus Thiosymbion oneisti | reverse complement strand
GGCTATCGGGTAAAACCTGAATGCCGAGTTGCCGGTCCAAATGGTCATCAGTCAGGCTGAGTTTTCTCGTTCCCAGGCGC
>NZ_FLUY01000006.1 GCF_900092655.1 Candidatus Thiosymbion oneisti | reverse complement strand
CAAGCAGCTGTAAGACCGCTCTTGCCTGCAACAAAGGATAGCTCCTCCTTGGTATATAATCACACGGGACCTGACACCTAAGAGGCTGTCTAAAAACTAACCTATTGATTTTCTACTGGCATTGATTTTCGGCTGGCTCCCCACGCTCCAGCGTGGG
>NZ_FLUY01000987.1 GCF_900092655.1 Candidatus Thiosymbion oneisti | reverse complement strand
ACCACCGATCCGTGGCAGCTCAGCCGGCTCGGTGAGGCGCTGGGCAAACTGGGCGAGCGGCTGCCAGCCGAGCAGGCACAAGCGGGCGCCTTGCGTCTGGTGGAGGTTATGGACACCACCACCGATCCGTGGCAGCTCAGCCGGCTCGGTGAGGCGCTGGGCAAACTGGGCGA
>NZ_FLUY01001574.1 GCF_900092655.1 Candidatus Thiosymbion oneisti | reverse complement strand
GGCTCTTTATGGATTCCGGACTGCTTTGGAGTGCGCCGGCAAAGCGGCGCGACCGCATCGAACCTCAGCGACGGGGGATAC
>NZ_FLUY01000632.1 GCF_900092655.1 Candidatus Thiosymbion oneisti | reverse complement strand
CTCCCGCGGGTCACCGAGCTTGCTGATGCTCCGTAACCGGTTTTCAATGTCGAAGAAGCTGCGCTGGCCCATGGTTCCCCCGGCGATGAGCATTCTTTTTGGACTGGCAGGATTTTACCCTCGGCTAGCCCCCTAAGCAGTAATTTTGCAGGTAGTGGTATTTTTTAAATGCTAGAGTAGAATAACTCATCTACAAAATCAATCAAAGGGGTTTTCAGTCATGATT
>NZ_FLUY01000635.1 GCF_900092655.1 Candidatus Thiosymbion oneisti | reverse complement strand
GCCGATCAGCACAGAGGAGCTGCGTCCGCTGGAGCGGACAAGATGGCGTTCCCACGCTGGAGCGTGGGAACGAGCGCGAAATTTGCA
>NZ_FLUY01000922.1 GCF_900092655.1 Candidatus Thiosymbion oneisti | reverse complement strand
AAGATAATCCATCTGGAAGATGGAGGTTTGTACCTCGATCCGCCTACGGCGGACTGAAGTTTTTGGAGACAATCAACGAGCATGAAGACCTACCCCGTGGTATCCCCCAGCGATTACAGTTTCGCCTGAACGCTTGTCGCAATGTTCTAATAGGACAGGATTAACAGGATGTTCAAGATTAACAGGATTTTTTTCTGTTGCTCTGAAGGTTCGCCGTCCGGTTACACGCTTGCTGAAGTTGATCAGCGGTCCGATTCTTCTTTTCCCGGCCAGCATATTTACCAACAACAAAGAAATCTTGTTAATCTTGAGCATCCTGTTAATCCTGTACCATTGGAGGAAAGCATGAACCACCGGGAATTACTCATATGCTGACTTCTTCTTGGATTTTATCTCACGGATTCAGGTTTCAATATACACCTTCATTTTCTTTTCCTTTCTAAATTCCCTTCCCTTATTGATCCTATCAGGGTCTCCAGTTCCTGTGGTAGAGGCGCCTCGATGTGGAGTGGCCGATCCCGATAACTCGGCTGAAAAGTTAGGGCGGAGGCGTGCAAGAACAAGCGGCTGAGACCCATGCCCCGCAGGCGGCGGTTCACCTCGGCGCTGCCATATTTCTCGTCGCCGGCCACCGGCACCTCCAGCTGGGCGGCGTGTACGCGAATCTGGTGAGTACGCCCGGTAAGGGGCTCCACCTCGACCAGGGTAAAACCTCCGAGTCGGCACAGGGGCCGAAAAAGCGTGCGCGCCGGCTTGCCGGCTTGCGGGTCGATGCGGACTACCCGCTCACCGCTGCGCAGAAGGTTTTTACGCAAAGGGGCATCGACCTTCTGTCGGCGCTTCAAGTGTCCGGCGAGCAGCGTCAAGTAACGCTTGGTCACGGCTTGATTACGGATCAGGCGATGCAGCTCACGCAGGGTGCCGCGGCGCTTACTGAGCAAGAGACAGCCTGAGGTCTCGCGGTCGAGACGGTGCACGAGTTCAAGCTCAGGGAGTTCGGGACGCAGGACCCGCATTGCCTCGATCAGGCCCCAGCTGAGACCGCTTCCCCCATGCACCGCCATCCCTGACGGCTTGTTCAACGCTATGAGATGCTCGTCCTCATAGAGCACCGCCGCCAGAAGATACCTCAGTCGATCCTGTGCCGGGTATGCAGGGGTGGTCGGCAGTGCGCAACGCAGCGGGGGAATCCGCACCAGATCACCGCGCTGCAGGCGGTAGCTCGGTTTTACCCGACCTTTGTTGACCCGCACCTCACCGCGCCGCAGAACCCGGTACCAGTGGCTGCGCGGCACACCTTTGATGCGGGTCACGAGGAAGTTGTCAATGCGCTGCCCGGCCTGGGCCTTGTCGATTCGCACCAGCCTCACGCCACTGTTTATGGACATCGATGATATATGAGTATCTACACCTTTGCGCCTTTGCGGTTCAAACGATTCCGCTACGGCCGGAAGCTGGTGACTGGTAGCTGAAGGCAAAGCTATACATGCCCACCCTGCGCGCGCTGAACTTAAATTGAAGCAATCGTTGCCCACTGATAACATTGAAAGCTTATGTTGTTTACAGCGGCAACGGCTGCCAACAGCCAGACATCCACCAAGATCGTTCCCGCCGCATTTCCGCGTTCAGGCACAATCTCGGAAGTCCTGCTACTTTACCTCCTCATCAGCGGCAAAGCGTCCGCGCGTTTCAGGGCTTGTCTGGCTTACGCGTTTACCGGACAGGTTCTCGGGTCTTTCGCGAACAGTCGCGGATTGTACATCGAGATGACTCGAGGGCACGGCATCGCCTGCTGTAAATCCCAGGTTTAGAGGGTACCCCGAAGTTGCGGGGACCGACTCATGACTCATGCGGTCGCACAACTGCGGTGGCCGTGACGGAACACAAGGTATGTGTCCCCGCACGATCCGGGGCCGGCGCGGACCTTTCAGATCCGCGTAGTCCGAAATAGCGGACGACGAGGCACAGCACCATCGGCATCGCGGTGGTCTAGCGCCCGGACACATGCCGTAGCGCGGGATTTTAGAATAATGAAGAGAATGCTGATCAATGCAACTCAGCCGGAGGAGTTGCGGGTAGCGATTGTCGACGGCCAAAAGCTTTTCAATCTCGATATCGAGGCACCGGGGCGAGAACAAAAAAAGGCCAATATCTACAAAGCGACCATCGTCCGCATCGAGCCCAGCCTGGAGGCCGCCTTCGTTGATTACGGCAGCGAGCGCCACGGCTTTCTGCCGCTGAAAGAGGTCGCCCGCAGCTACTTTGCCCCGGACGCCATCACTCCCGGCAACCGTATCAGCATCAAGGATGCGTTGCGCACCGGCCAGGAAGTCATCGTCCAGGTAGACAAGGAAGAACGCGGAAACAAGGGTGCGGCGCTGACCACTTTCATCTCCCTCGCCGGTCGCTACCTGGTATTGATGCCGAACAACCCGCGCGCCGGCGGCGTATCCCGCCGCATCGAGGGGCAAGCGCGCGCGGAGCTGCGCGATGCCATGAGCCGACTCGAGATCCCGCAAGACATGGGGCTGATCGTACGCACCGCCGGTGTGGGCAAGCACGCCGAAGACCTGCAGTGGGACCTGGATTACCTCACCCAGCTCTGGAACGCCGTCAAGCAATCGGCAGCGGGGCGCGGAGCACCCTTCCTGATTTACCAGGAAAGCGATGTCATCATTCGCTCTATCCGCGACCATCTGCGCACCGACATCGGCGAGATCGTGGTCGATGACCGCCGGATGTACGAGAAGGCAGATCAGTTCATGCGCCAGGTGATGCCCCACAACCTCAAGAAGCTGCGTCTCTACGACGATGAGGTACCCCTGTTCACCCGCTACCAGATCGAGAGCCAGATCGAATCCGCATTCCAGCGCGAAGTCCGGCTCCCTGCCGGCGGCTCCATCGTCATCGACCACTCCGAGGCCCTGACCTCCATCGACATTAACTCCGCGCGAGCGACCAAAGGTGCGGACATCGAGGAGACGGCCCTGAACACCAATCTGGAGGCGGCGGACGAGATCGCCCGCCAGCTGCGGCTGCGCGATCTCGGTGGCCTGTTTGTCATCGACTTCATCGACATGACCCCCGCGCGCAACCAACGGGAGGTGGAAAACCGGCTGCGGGAGGCCCTCAAGCAGGACCGCGCCAGAGTCCAGCTCGGCCACATCTCCCGCTTCGGCCTGTTGGAGATGTCACGTCAGCGTCTGCGCCCGTCTCTCGGCGAATCGAGCCAACTCGTATGCCCGCGCTGCCGCGGCCAGGGCACCATTCGCGGCGTGGAGTCACTGGCACTGTCTATTCTGCGCATCGTCGAAGAAGAGACCATGAAGGAAAACACGGGGCGTATCCTGGTCCGAATACCGGTCGATGTGGCCACCTTTCTGCTCAATGAGAAGCGCCGCACTATCCTCGAAATCGAGCAACGGCAGGACGTTGAGATCATCCTGCTGCCCAGCCAACTCATGGACACCCCCGATTATCGGATCGAGCGTATCCGTACCCAGGACATGGGAGGAACTGCGCAGGGGCAGGCGAGCTACGAGATGACAACCACCGCGGAGGCCGAACCACCCGGCCCCCCACGACGGGCCGAGGCCGGTCGACCGGAAGAGCCCGCAGTCAAGCAGCTCACTCCCGCTACGCCCGTCCCGACCCAAAACCGGGAGGAGACACCCCAGAACACAAAACCGGCCAATGGCCTCTTGAAGCGAATCTGGACGAACCTAGTCGCCCCCGAGCGTACTATCGAAGCGGCCCCTGCTCAGGAATCGGAGCCCAAGGTACCGCGACAACAGTCCCAGCGGACATCCCGGCGCCGCGGCGGGCAGTCGCGACAGCGCGGGGAATCCGCGGTCAAACCCGACCGGCCCGACGCCCGGTCCGAACCAAACCCAGGCCAAGCGGGCCAAGCGTCGACAGCGACCACCACCCAAGCTTCAAAAGACAAAAACGAGTGCGGATCGACCGCCAATGGTGCGGTGGACACATCCACATCGGACCGGCCCAAGAGTGGAGAGCGCGGCTCGCGTCGCCGCAGTCGCGGACGCGGTCGCAGCCGCAGAAGCAGCGAGGAACGCCAGGGCGACGGCCGCCATCAGGGAGATCAACGCAGCCAAACCCAGGCAACCGGTGAGAAGCCACGCAAGCCGGCGAACGATAACGGGCCCACAGCAACCGACGAAGACGGGCAACGGACCTCCAGGCAACAACCGTCGGCAACGGAAAAACCCGAGCCGACATCCGCCCCATCCGTCACCGACGCCAGGCCTGAAGGCGAGCAGTCGCCGGAGCCCCGAGCGTCCGCGGTCCGGGTCACGGACACCGATACCCGATCGACACCAGCCAAGCCCAGGCCGAGAAGGCAGGCCTCGCCGGTTCGACCCGAGTCGACACCCGCCGCGGCCGTAGCACCAGGGCCGAGCGCAAGGACGGACCCGGCTTCCGCGACCGGAGCCCAGCGGCGCCTTCTCCAAGCCGAAAACTCCTCCTGGCCCCCCCCGGACAAAGCAAGGGCCGAACCGGCGCGACCCACGGGAGAGCCATCCAGCATCCCGCTGGAATCAGTCAAGGACCAGTCCGCCCAGGGAGAACAGGACCCTGGTGGCCCCAGGCACCGTCGGCATAGGGGTAGGCACGATAAGGAAAAGGGAGCGGCCCGCAATGGCGATAACGAGGAGACGCCATCCCATCTCCCCGCCGATTCCGATGCCAACAGCAAACAGTCAGATACCGTGACACCACAAGCGGTGGCAGAGCCAAGATCGGCGTCCGATTCGGCGACGGAGGATACAACCCACCCTGGTGCCGGGCCCGGATCACGACCGACTCCGGCTACCAATACCGTACAAGGGTATCGGACAGACGCCTAGCCCGCTATCTCACCGGCCTGCATATTTGCTGGAGATTGCCGTTCTGCATGTTTTCCGCGCCGGTGGGGTGAACCGGTTTTTCCTATAGGAAAAATCCGCTCACACATGGTTCCCTGCGGGCGCGGGGCGGGTAATCCGACAAAGAATCTTTTTAATCCGCAGATTACACAGATTTTCGCAGATTATTTCATCTTTAGTCCGGCGTTATTTGGTGCTGCCTAAAAAGGCGTCTAGGGTGCGGCCGTCAGGGACGAAAGCACCGTCGCCACGGCGCAGGTGGTGCCCCTGTACCGATTGGCTCCCGACGACTGCCGAGGGTAACGCATGCCGCTCAGGTCCAATCAGGCCACACCGCTTAAGCCGGCGCACTCCAGATTTGGAGTGCGGCGGCAGCTTTTTATCCCGGTACTTACCGAAACCCATGGCGCTTGGTGTGACCGGAGTGTTGGCCGAATGGCACAGACCCGCCGCCGCTTTGGATTCAGGCGACGTGATGGCCTCCAAACTTATTCCGAGCTGCGTGGTTTTTCGATGCGGTTTGCCTTGATGCGGTTCGTGCCTGCCCCTTGTCTGCGTGCCTGGCCCCTGCCTGTCCTGTCCCTGGGACGGCAGACAGGCATCCCTGAAGTTGGTGGGTAGGCCGGCATAAGCAGACGTTCTTGAGGCGGCGGGCAGGCGCTCACCACATCCTACGACCCGCGGGTAGGGGAAAGCGCCGTCGCCGCGGTGCGGAGGAAACCCCATACCGGCCCGGTCCCCGGCAACTGCCAAGGATAACCCACGCCACTCGGGTTCGATCAGGCCACACCGCTCTGCCGGCGCACTCCAGATTTGGAGTGCGGCGGCAGCCTTTTATCCCGGTACTTACCGAAACCCATGGCGCTTGGTGTGACCGAGGCATTGGCCGAACGGCACCTACCCGCCGCCGCTTTGGATTCGGGCGGCTCGATGGCCTCCGAATTTATCCCGAGCTGCGTGGTTTTTCGATGCGGTTTGCTTTGATGCGGTTCGCTGCCTGCCCCGTATCTGCCGTGCCTAGCCCCATCCCTGAGGTAGTGGTAGACCGGCACAAGCAGACGTTCCTGGGGCAACGGGCAGGCGTTCACCGCACCTACGGCGCTTGCTTTGCTCGACCTTGGCGATGGGCACGCTTCGCTTTGTGCATCCTACCAAGCAGCCGCGGTTCGGGACCTCAGCGGAATGACCGAACCCTTGAGGACCCTTGATGGGCGCTTGCTTTGCCCATCCTACGGGCCTACCTGAGCGTTGTGCCAAGTGACATTGCCGCAAAGCGATCCAGATTAGGATCAAAGGGTAAAAACCGACGTATTGGTAGCTCCCATTGCAAGCGGCCTACGCGAACCTGCGCAGCGTATGCGAATATCTGCCAGACGGAAAGAACGCGATACCGAGCGGAATCGAATGCGGTTTGATCGACATACCACTGGTCTTGCACGTCCCACATTTCCCTTGTGAGTCGCTTTAAGCCGTCCTCCAAGTCACCTTCGGAAAGAACTTCAAGGGCATAGCCCACAAGCCCATAATCCAGGTCGCTGACGGCAACTGTCATCAGCGGAACTGTCCGGCCAGCCCGGTCGAAATCCCAGTCCTTCCATCGCTGGTGCGTTAGCTCCCAAAACTCTCGGCGTTCTACTATCGGAGCCTTCGAACGAAAGGCCGACATGCAGGTTGCAACGGCATCTCGACATCCCCCATAAGATGTGCTCAGATCTATCGCCTGTAGATAAGCTACTTTGGTGTTTCGATTTGTCCCTACCAGACTTTCACCAAGTGCCTGCTGTATACACTTGGCCCGTACCGGGTAACGGTTGAGCGCACGCATCCATTGGCTCCATTCCTGTTCATCGTTTTGCACCGAGGTAAAAATACTACGCACATTCTCTAATGTTCCGCTATCTAACGACGCGGTCTTTGGTTGCTCAAAGATCAGAGATTGCACTAGTACAAAACGCGTCCGGTTCTCGACTGAAAGTGCCCCAATCTCACTGAGTATGGCGGCGTCCAAGCATTTGCCAATGGCTATAGCAGGTAAGATTGTGGAAGACTGATCCAGTATTTCTGCGAGAAGCTTCTTCCCTTTTTCACTTACGCAAAGACATGCCGCGGCCTCTTCGAAATCGCTATCCGGCATTATCACAGGAGCGATTGTTTGCCAGTGTTGGGCGATGAGAGGCCAATCCCCGACGGCATCGGCTTGGGTAAACGCATCAAGAGTTTCATGCTCCCAAATCGGCCCGTAGTTTCCGCGTATGCCGAGTGAGAATTGCGTTGCGCCAATCAACGCTGCCATGTGAGTGATCAGGTTGTCGCCGATGTATCTTGGTGGAAGCCTATTCCACACGTCTCGAAACACAGCTGCAATGCGCAAAAGTGCAACAAGCGTGTCAGCTTTTAGACACGTCTTGTCGATCCCTTCCAGCGTCTGCAGGAACCACCCCAGGGTGTCGAGCCATGCGGCCTTGTCCGCGTCGTTAAAACTAAGTTCACCCCGATTGGACCGGAGGATTGGCGCAAGGTCGGCTCGAAAAGCGTCTCGTACCCGCCTAGCTTCTTCCCCACCTTCGCTTTGTGTGAGTGTGAGTGGATCTTCACACTCGGACAGGGCGCACAGGAAGCGCCTTGGACCTATGACGGGTTCGAGGTTGGCCGCCTCTTCGAGCCATTCGCTCCAAACGGTTTCTGAGCTCATTCGGGGAATTTCCAGATTAGGTTTGCCGGACCATCTACAGCACTCCAGAGCCTTTGAAAGGCATGAGCTATAAACTGCGCATTATCGACCTGTTGCAGGATATGATGGCTGTTACCCACGCCATTGACGGAGGTTCCAAGGGACCAGGCCTTTGCGGCTTTATCACCGGACTTCGGGAAAATCAAAAACCGGTCGTGAAACTGCCAGCCTTGTGGTCCGTGACCGGAACGGAATTCGATATTGATGCCAAGATAATTCGATTGAAGGCTCGATAGCTTGTGGCGGTATGAGGCCGCGAGGTCGGCATTGGCCTTTTTTTCAACATCGGAACGCACCTTGAGGAACGTCAAGGCCCGCATTGGCGCGTTTGACGTGGGATTACAAAAAAGCGTATCAAGGATGTCTTGCGGACCAAGGAAGGGGTCCCATAGCCATACGCCCTGAGCTCCGTGAGAGCAAATCAACTCACGCAAATCGTCAAGCGCGCGCTGTCGATCTACTCCCCTTGATTTCGGCTCAGCGGCATATTGAACGAACTCGTGTTGGCGCGCGAGGTTGTCTTGCTCTTCTTCGAATATTCGTGCTCCGATAGGTTCGGCGATGGACTTCGTGGGGTCACTTCCGATCAGATTAAGTTCCGGGAAACTCGAAAGCCAAACACGTTCCTGACGTGCGTCCGGGTCCAATGTGGCAGGAAAAACCCGTGGCTCAGGACCTGTCACCGCCGAGTTGAGCGACATGGTCCGAAGGAAAGCTATTTCACCGGTGGCGGCCAAAAGCAAGTCATTCCCGGCATCCCAAAGAAATCCTTGCAAAGTACCATAACCGACATTGGGACAAAGAGTTGTCTGCCCGGACAGAATTTTTCTTTGCCCAAAAGTGATAATTGACTTATCGTGCTCGGAGGTCGCCGTGGCGATGAGTTCTCGTTCTTCCACTTGCGGATGCCAAGCCACCTCGACCTGATAGTTCCCGCCACCGATTCCAAATTGGGCGCGAACTGCATCGATGGGAAATTGAATGATGATATTGCCCAAACGGTCCGACAAACTGGCAAATTCGAGGGGAATAATCTCCGAGACCTTTCGGGAAAGCTCCTGAAGCGCAGGCGGATTATCGGTGAGCCATCGAACCGATGGCTTATTGAGATCGAATAGTTCCAGAAGATAACAGCCGTTGAAAAAATTGTTCTTTGTTACCCTGTTGAGTCCAATCTGATCGATCGAATCCGCGGGCACAAACCTTTTCTCGACAGCTACCAGATTACCAACTGAAACTGACTCTGCGGCGGGTTTCCAAACACCGTTGTCAAAAAAATGCTCAAGCGCTGCTCTGAGGTCGTCAACCCTTAAGAGTGAGCGGTAAATACCGAAAAATCGGTCTTTGAGCCCGGCAATGCGAATGCGCTTATCATTGAGGAATTCTGCTGTGCAGGGATTTCCATTTTCCAGCCCGACCGCAATTGTGAAAATGTTGGTTGGATCAGGGCATCCGGCTCGGAAAGCAAGGACCTCGACCAGCTCAAAATGATCAAAAAGACCAACGACTCCCGGTGAAGAAAGCAGATCGAACTGTGACAGAAATTCAGCGTCTTGGTCCGCCATTCTAATCAACCACCTCAATTTGGCATGAACCAACTTTCGGATACTCTAGTACAGCTGCTCTCGACTGCCGATAACATTGAACGAGCAAGCTTCTTACGGAAAAGTTAGCCGCAAATGAACGCAAATAAACGCAAATCAAATCATGCATTTTCGCTCATTTGCGGCAAAAATAATTTCCATCGGTCCGTACCGCATCACAGATGTTATCGGTATTTCGGTGCCACTGTACTAGTTGCCGAAAGTATATGCCATTCGTTGCCAATATCTTCAATTGGTAGTGGTGACGAACCACCCAGCAACCTGCTAATCACTCAGATCCCGACTGCGTTTGCCATCCCTGGCGCCTGGATTCCGGCATTCCCTGCCGGAATGACGGTGAGGTTTGAACGATTAGGCGATCACTCCGCCACGACCAAATTTACCACTATCCTTCAATTGACCGCATCGACCCTCTACCGATATGGTAGCCTGCCTCTGCTTCGGAAAGACTGTGTCCCGGATCTGACACTTAACCACTACCCAAGTCTAATATCTTGTTTGAACTTGTCCATAGGAAAATACTTTCCCGGACATTTCGTCGATTGGCCTTTGAGGTATCCGTGACCAGTAACATGGTTCGGTGTGATCTTGTAGGTTTTCATCAGTTTTTTGGTAAGTGTGACCAATGAGTCATATTGTCGAGTTGGTACTTTATGTTTTTCGAAATTTCCGATTAGACAAATTCCGATTCCTCTGAAATTATGGTCGCTATTAGCACTTGAAACATGTGATCCCCAAAGATCATATTGTTTTCTCCAGTCACTGTCTATTTGGCCGAGTCCAAGTCCCTTACCATTACCAATTATGTAATGGTAGGGAATGGCATCGATTGGATCACTGGGTTGCCGTTGTCTATGAACCTGTTGCAGAAATTCGATATTCCCATATGAACCGGCGCTGTGATGGACTACGATATATTTCCATCTCTGTCGCCAATAGACTCCGCCCAGTCCCATTGAGCCAGCTATAATAGTCGAACCGACCAAGAAACTACGACGATTCATTCGGGATTCCACCCTTCGTTGGGCAATTTAGATGGGTCGATGGGCACGCTTCGCTGTGTGAATCCTAACGGGCTGGGTTACGGCGTGTTTGACCTTGCTGTTGGCTCGTTCCCACGCTCCAGCGTGGGAATGCCGTTGTGGCCGCTCCAGCGGCCAAGGTTTCATGACGCTGGAGCG
>NZ_FLUY01000722.1 GCF_900092655.1 Candidatus Thiosymbion oneisti | reverse complement strand
TTCTGCTCGTTCCCACGCTCCAGCGTGGGAACGCAGGTGTGGCCGCTCCAGCGGCCAAAGTTTCATGACGCTGGAGCGTCCGGACTTGCTCCCACGCTGGAGCGTGGGAGCCAGAGA
>NZ_FLUY01001328.1 GCF_900092655.1 Candidatus Thiosymbion oneisti | reverse complement strand
GCGTGGGAGCAGACCTGGTCCCGACGGAGGAGGGATCTGACGCTCCAGCGTCGATTAAGCGCCTCGGTAGGCTAACCGC
>NZ_FLUY01000627.1 GCF_900092655.1 Candidatus Thiosymbion oneisti | reverse complement strand
CTCTGGTTCCCACGCAGCGCCTGGGAACGAGAAAACTCAGCCTGACTGATGACCATTTGGACCGGCAACTCGGCATTCAGGTTTTACCCGATA
>NZ_FLUY01000640.1 GCF_900092655.1 Candidatus Thiosymbion oneisti | reverse complement strand
ACCCTGAATAATTCGGCCCTTTACGTTTTGTAGGTGGTGGGAGTCGTAATATGGTTGTTACCGATCAGACAACAAACCGGGTTCTGGGGCATGGTTCACACTGGGAAGCTGGCAAGACAAAAGTTCCTGAACGTAGGAACCCATTAGAAAACTGAGGGTTACTAACGACAAGTCAAAAGT
>NZ_FLUY01000439.1 GCF_900092655.1 Candidatus Thiosymbion oneisti | reverse complement strand
GTTAGCCTACCGAGGCGCTTAATCGACGCTGGAGCGTGGGGAGCCAGCCGAAAATCAATGCCAGTAGAAAATCAATGGGTTGGTTTTTAGACAGCCTCTAAGGCATCGATGTAACCTGCTGCTTGTTGGCGAGTTATCATTCGGTTGCCCTGGATAGGATCCTCGAGCGGGATGAAATTTGCCCGCGGCGTGCGACAATAGGGGGCCTTGGAAGATTCAAGGTGCCCTTGACGGAAATCGCTTAATAGCTCTGCTTTCTCGCCGATTCCGAAATCATGTTCAGTATCGTCGACCGCTATATCCTGCTGGAAGTGCTCAAGGTCTTTACGGCGATTCTGGGCACCTTCCTACTGGTCGTCCTCAGCATGCTCTTTCTGCGCACCCTGGAGGAGGTAAACGTGGGTGCCCTCGGCAGCGACATGGTCATACGTTTTGTGAGCCTGCAAGTTGCGCGAGATATCTCCAGCTTGATGCCTCCGGCGTTTTTCATCTCCGTCCTGATTGCACTCGGCCGTATGTCCCGCGACAACGAGTTGATTGCGCTGAGCGCCTGTGGACTGGGGAGTGGGCGCATTTACCGCTCCCTGTTCTACCTCGCGTTGCCGGTTGCCCTCTTAACGGTCTGGTTTTCCTTCACGCTGCGACCCCTGGTGGTTTCCGAGATCCAGAAGATACTGCATCAGCGCAAGGATCAGGCACATCAGGTCAGTGGAATTAAGCAGGGGCGTTTCTACCAACACGAGCAGGGGCTGGTCACAATCTATGTGGAAAAGATCGAGGGCAAAAAGCGGTTACGCAACGTCTTTATCCACGACCGTCGCCAGGAACGGATCAGATTGGTGATCAGTGAAACAGGAGTGCGCCGGGTCGACGAGGCGTCGGGCGATCAGTTCGTGACCCTGCTGAACGGACGGCGTTACGAGGGGGTTCCAGGGCAGCCCGACTATTCTATCAGTGCCTTCGAACGCTACAATCAGCGCCTCGAGGCGACGGGACTTGAACACTTCCAAAACAGGAAACGTGCCGGCTTTCAGACCAAAACGCTTCTGAGCTCCGAGGATTTGCAGGATCAGGCGGAGCTGCAATACAGAATCGGTGGTCCGCTTGCCATCTTTACCTTGACGTTACTGACGATTCCTTTGACGGTAAAATCGCCGCGCCAGCGCACTAGCGGCCGCATATTCCTGGCTCTTTTGACCTACTTCAGCTTCTTCAATCTGCAACGTCTGGCGGAGACTTGGTTCGAGACCGGGGTCACGCCGAGCTGGCTCGGAAGCCTCTGGTATCAGGCGTTGATACTGGTACTGGTGCTCGCGATTCTGTTGCCGGAAGGCCACTGGCGGAAGCGGTTGATGCGGCGTTCGCCACGCACGGTCCCGGTATAGGGGATCGTACCAATCGATGGTCCCTACCAGATATGCAAGGCCTTATGCCCTTGAGGGCACGGATATTCGGCCAACCGGCGGCCGATAACCCCGCTGCCCCCGTTACCGGATAACGGCTTACCTTCCAGCGAGGCTCCGCCTCAGACCAACAAGGCGTGAATTTTTCGGCTGGCTCCCCAGGCTCCAGCGTGGGAGCAGATCGCGACGCTACAGCGTCGATTAAGCGCCTCGGTAGGCTAACAGCCAACGCCTGTCAGCACAGAGGAGCTGAGTCCGCTGGAGCGGACACAACGGCGTTCCCACGCTGGAGCGTGGCAACAAGCGCGAAATTTTCAGATTTTATGTCCTAAAATCAGTATCTTAATTTTTAGACAGCCTCTCAGGATGGGAACAATGCGACTACACGATCAGTAGTCGGTTGCTTCACGACTCCCTTTTCCGTAATCAACGCGGTTACCAGTTCTGCCGGGGTAACATCAAACGCCGGATTACGAACCGAGACCCCTGGTGCGGCCCACTGGCAGTCCCGATAGCCCGTCACCTCATCCGCGGCACGCTCTTCGATGGGGATTGCAGAACCATCCGCAATACCGAGATCGATGGTCGATAGCGGACAGGCCACATAGAAAGGAATCTCATGGCGCCGCGCCAACACCGCTACCATATAGGTACCGATCTTGTTTGCCACATCACCGTTGGCCGCGACCCGATCCGTACCCACAACAACCGCATCGATCTCGCCCCGGCTCATCAGATGCCCGGCCATATTATCGGAGATCAGGGTAACCGGAATCTTCGCCTGCACCATTTCCCAAGCGGTCAACCTTGCACCCTGAAGAAACGGGCGCGTCTCATCCGCGACCACTGATATCTTCTTGCCTGATGCTACCGCAGAGCGAATGACACCCAGCGCTGTGCCATGTCCGGCCGTCGCCAGTGCACCTGCGTTACAGTGGGTCAATACACGCGCACCATCGGATAACAGATCCGCGCCGAAGGTACCCAGTGTACGATTGATCCGAATATCTTTCGACAAAACCGCGTGCGCTTCCTCCAGCAACTTCGCTGCTATTTGCGATGGAGCAGAAACCGACATGGTATCCATGCGGGTACGCATGTGCTCCAGGGCCCAAAACAGGTTCACCGCGGTAGGTCTACTCCCGGCCAGAACCTCGAATGCCTTTTCTATTCCGTCCCTGAAGGCTTCAGGACCCAGGTCACGAAGCTGCAACGCCTCCAACGCAACCCCATAAGCCGCCGCGCAGCCAATCGCCGGGGCGCCACGGACTACCATCGAGCGAATCCCATCCGCCACACCAGCCGCCGAGTCATACGAGATGTATTCAAAACGAGCAGGCAATACTCGCTGGTCGATCATCTCCAAACGGCCATTTTTCCACCTTAATGTCTCCACATCACTCCCAATAATCCCGGCCATGATATCAGCCTCCCTCAAACTCACAGAGCGAGAACACCCAAAATAGAAAAGGTGCAGCGCTTGCCGCCCTTAAACGGGTCGTTGCCGTAGGCGATGCTTAGATAACCCGATCATTACCGCCGTCCACCGGCACTTGCGCCCCGGTGGTCTTGGCAAAGGCCGGGCCGCACATCTGTATGACCAATTCGGCAACATCCCGGCTGGTCACTTCGGTCTTCAACACATTGTTACGCCTGTACTCATCCACCGACAGGCCATAGTGGGCAGCTCTCGCGGCCAGCACCGCTTCTGTCCAGACCCCGGTGTCGAATACCGCATTGGGATGAAGGGAGTTGACCCGAATCCCGTCCCCGCCCCATTCAAGGGCTGCAACCCGCGCCAACTGGTTCAGGGCGGCCTTGGAAGCGGAGTAGGAGGCTGCGCCGGGGCCGGGGGCGGGCACATTCTTGGAACCGATGATTACCACGCGCCCCCCCTTAGGCGCCAGCTTAAGGAAGGGATGGGCTTGGCGCATCAATACCAGGTTGGCATCCAGGTTCAATGCCATCACCTTGCGCCATTGGTCCAGTGGCAGTTCGGCGATCCTGCACCCACCGGGAAATACCCCGGCATTCAGCACCAGCATGTCCAATCCGCCAAAGGCATCCGCGGTTTTCGTCAAAACCTCCTTGAGCCTGCTCTCGGATGTCACATCGCCCACCAGGCCGAGGTAATCAGGTCGCGTATACAAGGTCTCGATCCCCGGATCGATATCCACACCTACAACAGCGGCACCAGTTGCCAGCAAGGCGCCCACGCAGGCCTTGCCGATACCGGAGGCGGCACCGGTCACCAAGGCAATTTCCCCGGCAAACCGGGACGCTTTACCGGCCTTCTTCAACTTGGCCTGTTCGAGATCCCAGTATTCCATATCGAAGATATCCCTGGCCGGTAGGGCCCGATAACCGCCTAATTTCTCAGCACGCTGGATAATCTCCATGGTGTGCCTGTAGATATCCGCTGCGATCCCTGCTTCCTTGGCAGACCGTCCGACCGTACACATCCCAAGTAGGGCGTCGAGTACCACGCGCGGGGCGGGGTCGAGCATGGTCTTGCGTTCTTTAGCCAGCGGCTCGTTCTCGGCAAAGTAAGCCTTATAGGCAGTAACATAGGCATCCACATCCTTGCCGATCATCGGCAGCCGCTTGGTGCGGATCACATGGTCCGGCGTAGCTGGCCCTTGCTGCGCAATCGACTCAAGATCCCGACGTGAAACGAAAGACATTGTTGGGGGGTCCGTGTGACGGTGCATGATGACGGGGAAACCCGCCGCATCGGCGATCCGGCTCCGCAACCCTGCGAGCCGAAGACCCGCATCCCGGTCGTGCTCTGTGGGGTCGTCGGTGATGTCCCAAGCCGCCTGTGATCGCAAATAGGCATCGGCCTTCCCCACCAGATAAATCATGCGCTCATAAGACGCTTTGGCGGATTCACCAAAGGAAAAAATGCCGTGGTTCAGCAACACCATACCGATGGTGTGCGCAGTCAACTCCGCGTCCAGTCGTTCCGCACAGAGGCGAGCCAGATCAAAGCCGGGCATCACATAGGGAATGACAATGACCTCGTCCCCATAGATCCGGCGTATCTTCTCTTCACCCGCGGGTGAATTGGTTATCGTGACCACCGCATCGGCGTGGGTATGATCCACATACTTGTGAGGGATGACGGCGTGCAGAATCGCCTCGACCGAAGGCACCGGGGCGGTAGCACGGGTCATATGGGTGACTAGCTCGTTCACCATCTCCGGGTCGGAGAGTGAAGGCAATCCGGCAAGCCGCTGCAAATGCTCCAGCCGAACCGGGGAAAAGCCTTCCGCCTCGATAGTCTCCAAATCCCAACCGCTGCCTTTTACATAGAGAATCGCTTCCTCTACGCCAAAACGGTCTTTTTCTACGACCTTGACCGAGGTATTACCACCGCCATGCAGAACCAGTGATTTGTCTTTTCCCAGTAACCGGGAAGAATAGACTCTGGATGCAATATCATCTCCCACTGGGATATCGACGATGTCCTCATCGTTCCACAGGCTGTTCATCTGACAACTCCGATATTGTGGCTTGGTGTCTTTGTGTGATGCAGAAGAAACAATGGGCCACGAGTTCCGGATGCTGCAAGTGATTGAAAATGCAGGAAACGGGAGCGCACGTTATTCCGTTTCCACCCCGCGACAGCCCACGAACGGGCTGTTGCGACACCCTCTCAAGGTTGAAAGATGATCCGTTCCACATATTCACAAAGCGTGTGAGCCAGGACAATATGGACCTCCTGGATCGTGCTCGTCGTAGCACCCGGCGCAAGGATGCAGTAATCCGCCTTCTCGCTTGCCCGGCCACCGTCGCGGCCGGTAAATACAATGCTTGGTATCCCTTTCTCTCGGCAGGCATCCAGCGCCTTGAGGATGTTTCCCGATTGCCCGGAGGTGGTGATACCGAGAAAGATATCTTTCTCTGTCATTTTCCCGGTGACCTGACGGGCAAAGAGGTGTTCATGCCCGTAGTCATTACCGATCGCGGTCAGGATGGAGGTGTTTACGGTGAGTGCTTCGGCAGGGAGAGGGACACGGTCTCTTGCCAACTTGACAACGAACTCCGCCGCCAGGTGTTGGGCATCCGCAGCGGACCCTCCGTTTCCGGCGATGTAGAGCCGGCCCCCCTTTTGGTAACGCTCGGCTACCGCGTTCGCTGCTGTTTCGAAAACACCAAGTTGGGTACTGTCCTTCAGTAATTGTTGTTTGGCGTTGATGGATGCCTGAAGGTTATTTTGGAGTAGTACGGATGGCTGCATATCTGTTCTCGCTCCCTGGATGATCTACCGGCAGTGATCCACGGGCCCATCCATGCTCAGGTCTCCCGGTTGGGATGGAAGGCCGTGTTCAGCCTGCTTTGTGGCGCCAGGTATAGACCGCGGTTACGGCATAGTTCCAGACCACCCCGACCAGGATGCCGGCAAACGCCGATATCACCCAATAGGATTGGGCCTGGAACAAATAGGTGGCGATTCCGACATTTGCGATCGCACCGATGCTGCATGCGAGGACGAAGGATAGCCAACCCCGGAGCAGCTGCCACCGGCGCAGGCGCAGATCACGGTAGGTCAGCATATTGTTCAAAAAGAAATTGGTGGTCATTGCCACCAGTGTCGCTACGGCTTGACCGCTAATGAACGAGGCGCCCAGCAGCCGAAACAGGACCCAGAGCACAACCATGTGCACGATCACGCCAGAGCCACCGATCAGCGAGAAACCGATGAAGCGCACCGGGATCATGGACCCCATGGTCTTCTGCAGCAACATCAACAGATATTCCCAGAGCACGGCGTTATCGAGCTTGCTCTCACCGGCCCTGCGCTCGCGAAAGACATAGGGGATTTCCTTGAAACGCAACGGGCGCGGCGACGAGGCGAAGATGTCGAGCAGGATCTTGAATCCGATGCCGCTGAGATTGCGCACGCAGCCATGCAGCAGGGTCGAGTTCAGCATAAAGAATCCGCTCATTGGATCGCTGAGATCCGCCTTGACCAAAGTCCGAGCCAAGCGACTTGCGAACCGGCTCATGGACCGGCGGCGCCGGTTCCAGGTTCCAAGGCTGCCACCCTCCAGGTACCGGCTGCCGACGACGATATCGAGCCCTTCGCGCTTGAGTGTCTGCAACATGGACGGCAACAGCGTCTCGTCGTGCTGCAGGTCTCCGTCGAGCACCGCGAGATAGGGTGCAACCGTGGCAAGCATGCCCTCGATGCAAGCCGAGGACAGTCCACGCCGACCGATCCTCCTGAGCACCCGTACCCTGCGGTCGCGCCGGGCGATCTCCTGTGCCTTGGCGGTGGAACCGTCGGGGGAGTCGTCATCGACGAAAATGAGCTCCCAGTCCAAACCCTGGAGACTGTGCCGCAACTGCTCGGTGAGCGCCTCGATATTGCCGGCCTCATTGTAGACAGGGACGATCACCGCCAGCTCGGGCGGTGGGCAGTTTTCCGGTAGAGGGTTGGACTCGGACATATTCCCCGCTGGGTCCCTTTCCCCATGGAGCGTGAACGGACCGGCGCGCTGTTCAACGCCTGTCCTGCACAGGGTGTGAGACTAGTACCCAATTTCACCCAATTTTGCTAGTTTTCATTTCGAGCGGAGCGAGAAATCCTTATCCCGACGGAGGAGGAATCTTGTACCCAAACAACACCCTCACTTCGTATAGAAGATCTCTCCCTTCGGTCGAGATGACAGATGGTTTTACCGGAAAATTTTGCTGAAACGGGGTGCTAGGGGCTATTGACATTTTGGAGTGCGGCGGCGACTTTAACTCGGCACTGACAGAAAGCTGCGGGACTCGAAGTAACCGCGGCGTTGTCGAACGGAAATTGCCCACCGCCGCTTTGGATTCGGCAAGGCTCCCGTCCCAACCAGGCATTGCGGCCAGGGGAAAGCGCCGTCGCCACGGCGCGGGTAAACTGTGATCCCCGGGCTCCTAAGCAAACACCGCTGGTATTCCCTGTGAGTGCGGATCGATTCGCTCGCGCCGCTTTGCCGACGCACTCCAAAATGTCAACAGCCCCTAGATCCGTTCCCATTGGTCGTCACGCAAATTCAGGCGAACCATTTCTACCCCCTAAATGGCTTGGTGGGGCCTAGTCTATCAGGTTAAAAGTCAAGAGTACCCAGCGAGACTCCGCCTTAAGCCCACGAGTGCACAACTCGAGCTTCGCGGCGAAACCCCAATCGGACAGGATTTACAGGATTACACAGGATTGACAAGATTCTTGTCATTCCTGAATTTCCTACGCCCGATCACGCGCTTATCAAACCAGCAAGCGCTCTTCACAACAAAAAATCCGGTTAATCTTGAAAATCCTGTTAATCCTGTACGATTTGGTTAGCGAGGCTTCGCTTTAAGCCCACGAGGCGTGAATTTTTTGTGCCGTGCACACAAAACTTGACCCATTTGTAAAAGATGCGGGTCCATCAAGGAATCCTAGTGCCCTCGCTCTGCCCGTGTCTTCCGGTGCCAGAGGTATGGCCTTGCTCGTCGCAATCGACACGGCTAACATCCTAGCCGTTTCGCGTCCAGTGTGGTTGGACTTCCTTATCGCTCAGGAAAGATTTTCAAAAATGAGTAATCCATTTTCTCGCTTGGTCCGCATCCAAGTCCCGGAATCCGTCGACTGCGACCCCTCCGGCAAGAACGCCCCCTTCCAGGTCACCATCCTGGCCGATGGGCGGATCCCCTTCCCGCAGGTCATCCTGTACGCCCAGGGTCGGCAGCACCTGATCAAGGACCGGATGATCAAGGCATCCGGCACGGACGCGGACGGACGGGTCACCTACGTCGCTTCCATACCCGCGGGGCTCGTGGGGCCTGGGGAGGTTGATATCCAGGTGGAAGGCTGTCGGAAGGCGGATCTGCGGCAAGCCGGTGACGGCGACTGGATCAAGGAATATCTGCGGGTCCATATGCGACCGGATGCGGCGGCAGGCGGGTCGGCAGTGGTCGCGCAGCCCAAGCCCAAGCCAGTGCCCAGGGTGACCCTGAAGCCAGGCGCCTTCAGTGCGGAGCCAAAGGTCTACTTCGGTATCCACAAACACATGCACCAGCCTTACTACCAGGCGACCGATCGCAACTACTGGGACGGCGAGAAAGAGGAAATCTTCGGCTCCCGCGGGGGTCCCTACACGGAGTTCATCCCGGCGGCGGTGCGCCAATACATCGACGGCGGGCTGCCCCATGCAGGTCTGTCCACGAGCTGGAGCGGCACCCTTATCGAGCAGCTCAATCGCTGTGCCCGCGAGGGCCTGTGCGGTGGTCGTTTCGGCAATTGGACGAGGGAGCTACGCCAAATCGCCGCTGCAAAGACCGGCTTGGGAAACCCACGGGTGGATTTCACCGCCTTCGGCTTCTTCCACCCCCTCATGGCACTTATCCCAGGGCGTAACATCGTCGAGCAGATCACTCGCCACCGAGAGCTGGTGCGCGAGACCTTCGGGGTCGAGACATCGAACGTGCTGTTCCCGCCGGAGACGGCCTTCCATGTGCGCATGATCCCGGCCCTCAACCAGGCCGGTATCGAGGCGGTCATCTACGACTCGATCCATCGCTTCCGCACCTGCAAGGAATATCCCTACGCCGGCATCAACGAAGGGATGCTGCCCCCCAATCCGGCGGATCAACGCAACCCCCCGGCCAACGATTGGTTGCAGCTACACAACATCTGGGCCGGCTCCCGGATCGCCCCCAGCCTCCTGCGGCCCGAGTACGTGCAATACGAAGACCCCGAGGGGCAGATCCACAAGATTATCGCCGTGCCCGCCGAGCGTTACATCGGCAACGAAGACGCCCGCGGTGGCTTCGGCGCCCTGCAGTATCCGGACGTGCTGGGACAGGTCTATGATCAGATCCTGGCCACCGGGACCTATGACCCCAAACATCCCCCTTTCTTCGTCTTGCATTCTGACGGAGACAATCACGGCGGCGGGGCGGAGAGCTATTACAAGCACAACACCGGGGCCCTGGTGGACTGGATCAGGCGTGATCCGCGCTTCGACCTGATCACCATCCGGGACTACCTGACGCTGTTTCCGCCCGATCCCGACCGGGCCGTCCACATCGAATCCGGCTCCTGGAGCGGCGCGGACAACGGCGATCCCCAATTCATGAAATGGTTCAGCCGCTATAATGAGCCCTACTCGCCGGATCTGAACTCCTGGGCCGTGTTGACCGCGCTGCACAACGCCGTCCATACCCTGGCAGACGCGGCGACCAGCCGTGCGAAGCTGGGTGAGGCCTCCCGCCTGATGTTGACGGCGGAGACCAGCTGCTATTGGTACTGGACCGGGCAGACCGAGTGGGACGCCCAGGTGACCAACGCGGCCAACGCCGCCTACACACTGATCAAGGGCGACCTCGACCGGCTCATCTCCACGGGCAAGGACAAGACCGGGCCGACCATCTTCCCGCCCTGGATCATGCCGGAGAATCCAGGCGGCAAGAAGTGGGGGCAGGGCTGCCTGGAAGACGCGCCGCGCCAAGGTGTGGTGCACAGCTTCATCCACGACCTGTCGGGGCTTAAGCGGGTGTCACTGGTACTCCGCACGGCCAAGGGCGAAAAGACCATCGCCATGACCGACCAGGGCCCCTATCCGTCACAGACCAGCCCGAGGGCTAGGGCGCGTTTCTTTACCGCGGAGCTACCGGTGGGCGCGGGCGAGGTGAGCTACTACATCCAGGCCGAGGACACCAAAGGGAACCGCTCGCGCAGCTCCCTGGAGCGGGTCTATCTGGCGTGAACGGCAGGACCGACGAACCCGCCTCGCCCTGCGTCGGCGTCTGCAAAATGGACCCGAACACCGGCCTCTGCCGGGGCTGCCGGCGGACCCTGGACGAAATCGCCGGCTGGACGGCTTTCAGCACGGCCGAGAAATTGGCTGTGCTGGAGCGGCTCGGCAACTGGCAGATTTGGTCCGGGGGAAAATTCCCGGTTGAAAAAGATACAAGCCTCATCTATAGTCAAAAGCGTTGACACCATCACGTGTATGGTGGCACACATGAAGGATTGGGGATTCCCGGTCGGCATCTGGCCTCGGTGGAAACACCGAGGCCTTATGCTTTCTAGGGGAAGCGTTTCAGTCCCCATCCATCGCGTCGCCCTCGGCCATTCGCGTAGAACTTTCTCTCCAAGACCTCAAAGGCCCGATTTTCCCGGTCAGGCCGCAGCATTTTGATGCCTACGGGACGTGCCACGAGATCGGCCATCTGTAGTCCGGACGAATTACTTTTTTTGTCGGCAAAAATAAGCTCAAACGGTAGCTTGACGCCTTCATAATTGCTGCCGCTGCATATTCCGCGGAACTCCGACTCCAGTTCCGTATCCTCCTGTTTTCCCCTTCTCTCGACGATAATGTGTGTCCGGTGCTCCTCCGCTCCCTGTGAACGCAGAAAGTAAAACAGCCGTTCAAGCCCGAATCCCAGCGCTATATGATAGGGGTTGCCCGGATTGGCATATCGTCGGCGATGCAGGTCCTTGTCAATCACGGAACAGATCAGAGTAAATGGCGTGGCCGCCACGATGTGGGTCAATGCATTGAGAAAGTCCGCCTTTAGCTTTGGGGTTTTCAGGAAGGCGAATTCCTTTCGATCCTTGCGGATATCGGCCTCGTGTAAAATCACCTGGTCGTGACCAAAATGGTGGAATTTGAACTCTTGCAATGCCGGAACCAGTTGGCTCGAATAAACTGCCTTCCGAAAAATACAGAATGCCAACACGAATACAGGATAGTCAGGATCGATGGATTTCAGGCCATGGTCACCACTCTCATCGACATAAATGATGTAGTCTGAGAAATGAGGCATTATCAATACCTGCTTGAACTTCTGGTCTGATTCGAGGAAATCATTATGGAATGTATTTATGTATCGGAAGCGCGTTATATCAAGGACTTCAAGATATTCCTGAAATTCAATACCGGAGAATCGGGAGAAATCGATCTTAAAGATATTGTATACAGGTATGATATTGCAGAACCCTTACGCGATCCCATTCGTTTTTCAAAATTTTATCTCGATTCATGGCCCACCCTGGCGTGGGACTGTGGTTTTGATGTCGCTCCCGAATCACTCTATTTGAGAGCAACCGGTAAATTATCGACGACAGCTACTAAATTAGGTTGAAGTGAGGACGAATCCCACCGAAATCACACGAATCCTCGCAGATCGATTCGCGCCGATTCGCACGATTCGTAGTTTTCCCTTCGGAACTGCCGGTGGGGTCGGTGAGGTGAGCTACTACATCCAAGCCGAAGCTAAACAGGAAGGTGAATTTCTTTCGATCCTTGCGGATGTCGGCCTCGTGCAAAATCACCTGGTCGTGACCGAAATAATAGAGTTGTACCGCTTGACATCTAAACAAACAACACCCATGGTAGCCGACGATTGGTAGCTGGTAGCTGGTACACGGTACACGGTACACGTAGGATTCCAATCAACCATGACCATTCGTACTCGTTTCGCCCCTTCGCCGACCGGTTATCTGCACGTGGGAGGTGTCCGCACGGCGCTCTTCTCCTATCTCTTCGCCCGCAAGCACGGTGGAGTCTTCATCCTGCGCGTCGAGGATACGGATCCGGAGCGTTCCAGCGCCGACTCGGTGAATGCCATCCTGGAAGGGATGACCTGGTTGGGCTTGGAATATGACGAGGGGCCCTTCTACCAGACCGAGCGCCTGGGGCATTACAACCAGGTGATCGACGATCTTATAGAGCAGGAGCTTGCCTATCGTTGTGACTGCTCCATGGAGCGTCTGGACGCCCTGCGCAAGGAGCAGATGGCCAGGAAAGACAAGCCACGCTACGACGGCCACTGTCGCCACCGTGACCTGGGGCCGGATCAGCCGCATGTGGTGCGCTTCCGCAACCCCGACGCGGGGGAAGTGGTGGTGGAGGACCTGATCCGCGGTCGCGTGGTATTCAGCAACGAGGAGCTGGATGATCTGATCATCCGTCGCGGCGACGGCTCTCCCACCTACAATCTGACCGTGGTGGTGGATGACCGGGACATGGGGATCACACACGTCATCCGTGGCGATGACCACCTCAACAACACCCCACGCCAGATCAACATGCTGCGCGCCCTGGGTTGGAGGCCTCCGCGTTATGCGCATGTCCCCATGATCCTGGGCAAGGACGGCACGCGCCTATCCAAACGGCACGGGGCCGTAAGCGTCGTTGCCTATCGGGACCAGGGCTATCTCCCCGAGGCCCTGCTGAATTACTTGGTGCGCCTCGGCTGGTCCCACGGCGATCAGGAGCTTTTCTCCCTGGATGAGCTGGTTGAGCTGTTCGATATCGATCAGGTCAACAAGGCCGCCGCCAGCTTCGATATCGATAAGCTGGATTGGCTCAACCAGCACTACATCCGGCACGGCGACCCCAAGCGTATCGCCCATCTGCTGAGTCCCCATCTAGGCCGGCTGGGTGTCGATCCTGCGTCGGGTCCCGATTTGGTGGACGTCGTTCTGGTCCAGCAGGCGCGGGCCAAGACCCTGGTGGAGCTGGCCGCGATCAGCGCCTTCGTGTACCAGGATTTCGATGCCTACGATGCGGCGGCGGCCAAGCAGCACCTGCGGCCGGCGGCCAGGGAGGCCCTGGAGCGACTGCGAGAGGCGTTCGATATGCTGGCCCTGGAGGACTGGGAACCGATGACCCTGGAGCACACGGTGAAACAGGTCGCACAGGCGCTGGATGTCAAGCTGGGCAAGGTGGCCCAGCTGCTACGCGTGGCCCTGGTGGGGCGGGCCGCCTCGCCGGGTATCGACGTAACCTTGCAGCTGGTGGGAAAGACGGCGACCCTGCGCCGCATCGACAAGGCGCTTGCATATATTCGAGGCAGGGCAATCGAATAATAAATATGTAGAGGCTGATGTTGGGGTTCGTTCCTCACCCCAACCTACTCGGGCTCGCCTTTATTCGGGGCGGTTTGTGGCGACATTCTTAATATCCACAGATTTTCGCAAACGAAACAATCTGTGAAAATCTGCGCAATCTGCGGATTCAAAACACGCACGCAACCTCGGCTCTTGAGACCGGGGTGGTGAGCAGAGTCCCGGTGGGCACAGCCCATCTACAGGATCATGTTTTCGGGAAGGTTCATACGCGCTTGTTTACCGCCGCTATGATCTCCGGTAGGACGATATTGAGTTCCAGGACCTCACGGCTGTCCTCCTGCTCGTAGTTGACGGATACGGCGCTGACGTCCACATCCGCATACTTGCGGATGACCTCCAGGAGCTCGCGCTGGAGCTTCGGCAGGTAGGATGGGCGGTTACGTTCGGTGCGGTCATGGGCAACCAGGATCTGCAACCGTTCCTTGGCGATGGCGGAGGAACCTTTGGGGCGCGGTGAACGTAAACGGAAGATGTCCAGTAATCGCATGGCTCACTCCCTGAAGAGTCGGCTGAAGAAGCCCCTTTTCCGCGCTTCGAGGAAGCGGTGCGGAAGTTGCTCACCCAGATAGCGGGCAACCATATCGCTGTAGGCCTGTCCGGCCTCACTTTCCGGGTCCAGGAGCACGGGCACCCCCGAGTTGGAGGCGTTGAGCACGGATTTGGACTCGGGAATCACACCGAGCAGATCCAGCGACAGTATCTCCTGCACGTCTTCGACGCCGAGCATTTCGCCCCTAGCGACGCGCTCCGGCGAGTACCGGGTCAGCAGGAGGTACTCGTGGATGGGCTCGGCGTTGGTCTCGGCGCGGCGGGACTTGCTCGCCAGGATGCCGAGCATGCGGTCCGAGTCGCGCACCGAGGAGACCTCCGGGTTGGTGACCACCACCGCATCGTCCGCATAGTACATGGCCATGGTCGCCCCGTGCTCAATGCCGGCGGGTGAATCGCAGACGATATACTCGAAAGTTTGCGCCAATTCCTCTAAGACCTTGCCTACGCCCTCCTTGGTCAGGGCCTCCTTATCCCGGGTCTGGGACGCCGGCAGCACATACAGGTCGTCGCAGCGCCGGTCGCGGATCAGGGCCTGATTGAGGTTCGCCTCATCGTTGATGACGTTGACGAAGTCGTAGACCACGCGCCGCTCACAGCCCATGATCAGATCCAGATTGCGCAGGCCGACGTCGAAGTCGACCACCGCAGTGCGATTGCCCCGCTGGGCCAGGCCCATAGCCAGCGAGGCGCTCGTCGTGGTCTTGCCGACGCCGCCCTTGCCGGAGGTGATAACGATGATTCTCGCCAAGATTCCGCCCTCCTTAAGGCGCGTGATCGCTAAAGGAAGCACCGATCGACTCGGCGGTTCCTGCAGTACAAGAATGGACTAGTACCTCATTTCACCCTATTTTACGTTCTCAGGCTCGTAGGGTGGGCTGTGCCCACCAACACCGTACCTGGCTGGTGGGCACAGCCCACCCTACGGGTTACGCGCAAAATATGCAGAAATGGGGTACTAGGGGCTGTTGACATTTATTCTTAAGCGCGGACGATTGCGAGGAAATTTTCTTAACTGAAAGGCGCGGCGAGGGGAAATAGTGGACCTATTTCGACGCGCCGCAACGCCGTCAGCGCGGAACAGGGCTGCAATGGACCCGAGAATGATGAATGTCAACGGCCCCTGACATCAGAGTTTTTCTATCCGCAGTATTTCCTGATCCAGGAAGATCTGTACCGGTATCCCTTTGAGTACGTCCGGTATACGCTCGCTGACGCGGTAACGTCCAGCCACCGACACCAGCTCCGCTTCCAATGCCTGACAGAAGATCCGGGCCTCGGCATCGCCGCTCATGCCGGCCATGGCTCGGCCTCGCAAGGGGCCGTAGACGTGAATGTTACCGTCGGCCAGGAGCTCGGCCCCCGAGCTGACGGGACCCACCACCGAGAGGTCGCCCCCCATGGCGTAGACCCGTTGACCCGATCGCACCGGTTGCGTTACCAACTTGGAGGTTCTCCCTGAGCTCGGTTTAATGGTCCCCGGTGCCTGCTCGGCAGCCTGTGCAGCGGGTTTTGGCACCGGCTCGGCGGTAGCTTGCCCGGGGTTGCTGATAGTGGCCTCTCCCATGATCGCCAGCTCCATGACCTCGGCGGCCTGGTTCTGAAAGGCATTGCCGCCCCGCACGCCCACGGGGATCATGCCGTACCCGCGCAGGAGGCCCACCAACAGGGGAAACTGGATATCGCTCGCACGCGGGGGGAGCGCCGAGAGATCGACGACCACGGGCGTGTTGCGGAAGAACTCCGGTGCCTGGTCCATCTTCGTGCCCAGCTGTTCCGCTACCCCATCCATGTCGGTATCAAACAAGTGAATAACGGGCAGGGTAAAGGCCGCCGCCTTGAGCTCGACCGCCCCGGCAGGAGTCTTCCCTTCTGATTCTGGTTTGACCACCATTGATCTCGTTATTGATCAGATCCCCGCGCTCCAGGAGAGGGTGCACTTCCCCCCCCATGGAGCGAGGATGTCGCGGCAATACCGCACGCTACCTGTCGCCTGTGGATTTTGCGGAAGGCAAGACACGCCTGTCGGACCCGAGTGTAAGGCGTGATAGCTCATCGTTGGCCTTCCCTCCCCATACCGGGAGGTGGAACCCAACCGCCGGTGGATGCGAGCGGCGTGCAGCGCGCGGAAAATCCATGGATGACGGGTATCATACTAACGCCTGAACGCGGCTAGGCAAAGCATCACCGATGCGGTTCGCGCCTCCTCGCAGTGCCGTCCGGTAAGACCTGCCGCGCTCACCGCATCCTACGGCCTGAACGCGGCTAAGCAAAGCACCTGTTTCCCGTCTACCTCGGTTGGGGGACCACTGCATGGAGCGGCTACCTCAATGCCATTAAGTTAGCTGCCGGCCGCTGGTCGTGGTAGGTCGGGTTAGGTGCGTGCTTCGGTGTTCGGTTGGATCACAGGATTGGGGCGCGCCGTAACCCGACAGACGATGATGGGAGCCAGCCTGG
>NZ_FLUY01000644.1 GCF_900092655.1 Candidatus Thiosymbion oneisti | reverse complement strand
TCGCAAAAGCCCCGCTCCCGGTCTCTGGTTCCCACGCAGCGCCTGGGAACGAGAAAACTCAGCCTGACTGATGACCAGTTGGACCGGTAACTCGGCACTTAGGTTTTACCCGATAGCCGGAAGGGCCAACGAAATATCGGTAGTCCCGGGGGCCGACAACATGTCGGCGATCCCAGGGGCCAACAAGATGTCGGCGATCCCGGGAGCCGACAAGATGTCGGCGGTTCCGGGCCGGCTGGGACCGCCGTCTTTCAGACGGCTTACGGACCCCATCACCAGCTGGCGGCAACGGTCAGCGCAGACGCCTTCCGGGCCGCACCGGATAACGCCGGACAGCCGGCAGGTTTGATTCCCGTGTATACCACCGGCCTGATGCTCTCCGCGGCCCAGAGCTTCCACCTTCCCACGCAGCGCGTGGGAACGAGAAAGACCGCGTCGGACGCCACCTTTTACAGCTAACAAAAAGTTCAACATCGCTCGGACGCGCTAACGCGCGCCGGTTAACTTGGCGATAAGCGGTTTTACCGATGTAGGAGGGCGTCGCAAAAACGGTGGCATCAGCTGCCAGTCTGTGAAGTTTAAACCACAGAGAACGCAGAGAATCGGCCGCTTCCTTATCTCCGTGTTCTCGGCGTTCTCTGTGGTTCGAAATGACTTCTCGATGTCGAAGGCGATTGCGTCACCGGCTTCCAAATGGAGCAGACGCCGCACCGGCTCGGGTATTGTTGCCTGGTATTCTTTCGTCAGTTTGCTTGTTGCTGTACGCATGATGAAGTCTCCGTAATCATGGTAAGACTAAGAGGCTGTCTAAAAACCAACACATTTTCGGCTGGCTCCCCACGCTCCAGAGACTGTGAAAGAATTCGCCCGTGCTTGCGGGCCTTGGGTTGCAGCACCTCGGAAGCCCGGAAAGCGGTGCC
>NZ_FLUY01000464.1 GCF_900092655.1 Candidatus Thiosymbion oneisti | reverse complement strand
ATCGACACGGCTGTTGCAACCAAGCTCGACGCGCAGGCCACCGGCGGCAACATCTACATCGATGAGACCGGCGATCTCGCCGTGGGTCAAATCATCGCCGGTACG
>NZ_FLUY01000538.1 GCF_900092655.1 Candidatus Thiosymbion oneisti | reverse complement strand
GGCGTTCTCAATTGAGCTGAATCCTCATGAAAATCAAGCACATCAGGCCCATGCAGCAGCGGCTACGAGTTTCCGAGGCACTCCGCGGCGCGGAGCTTCCGCGTTCCCACGCGGCGCGTGGGAACGAGAGACCCTCTGTTTTAATTGAGAACACCCCCTAGGCCGCTTCCATTACGGTGGCTTTCAGGCCATAGGTCGCCCGCATGTCCCCTGCTTCCCACTCCCGCGCCGGTTTTGGGGACAGGCGCGAGTGATAGGGGCGGATTTCACCCTTCTTCAGGGACAGGAGGATATTGGCCAGATCGAACAGGGTCCGGCGGGTCCCCGGGTAGCCGATCCAGAGGCGCTGATAGCCGCCCACCTGGTCGTAGAGTGGAAAGCCGGCGCGCAGCAGGGGCAGACCTGAGCGCTCCGCCATGGGAGCGGCGTGGGAGTTGCCGATCAGTACCTCGGCACCGCGCTCGCGGGTGGTGCGCTCGAGGTCTTCCAGGTCCCCGATCTCGACCTTGGCGGTACGGACTCGCTCCAGGGCGGGCGTATTGGTGGGGGCTACGGCGGCGACCGTTTCCGCCCCCAGGGATGCCAACAGGTCGCTGAAGCCGACTAACAGGTCCGCGTCGGCGGCCAAGGCGAAGCGGGATCTGCCGAGCATGAAATGGGTGTCCAGCATGGCGTCTTGAAGCTGGCTGCGTTGGCGCTCGACCTGTGCTGGCACGGGTGTGGCGGAGATCCGTGCCAGCTCGGTCACGAGGGCGTCCACAGCCGCGAGCCCCATCAAGTGGGGGAACCGGACGTCCGGCACGCCGGTGCGCTCGGCCAGCAGATCCGCAGCGGCGTCCAGGGAGGCACCGACCACGAGCGTCGCCGCTGAATCACCCAGGACCGCCAGGTCCGCTACCTGGGCGCCGCCCACTGTCAAGGGGCTGAAATCCTGCTCGGTCAGGTGGCCGTCCAGGGAATCGGACAGGTCCGGCAGCACAATCGGGTGCAGACCGAAGCGCTCGATCAGGTCCTTGAGGTACTCCAGGTCGCCGGGGGTCAATTGGGCACCCACCAGCAGGTTGACCTGGCGCGGGCGTCGCCCCGGCCGGGTCCCGGCAGCATCCGCTCGGGGAACCAGCTGCCCGATGACGGCCGCGACCGCCAGGGCATAGCCGGATTCCAGGGAGCCGGTGAAATCCGGCGTCGCCACCGGCACCACCGGGATGGCGTCGAACTGGGGATACTGGTCCCGGAACATGCGCACGGCCATGCGGATGTCGGTGCCCTGGGTCTCCACAAGCCCTGTGGTGGGTACGCCGATGAGCTCTGGGGCATGTTTCTGGCACAGGGTCTTGAGTCCCTCGACCAGGTTCTCGTTCGCACCCATCACGGCGCTGCCCTGATCCATGGCAGTGGTCTGGAGGGGGATGGGCTCGCGGAAATGGCGCACGAAGAAGACCTTGCCGAAGGCCGCGCAGCCCTGGGAGCCGTGCAGCATGGGGATGCAACGGCGGAAGCCGAGGAAGGCCAGGGCGGCCCCAATGGTGGGACTCGCCTTCAGCGGGTTGACGGACAGGGCCTTTCTGCGCTTGACGATCTCGGCCCTGGGGGCGTCCCAAACAGGGTGCGGCGCCGTTGCGACCCCATGCTCTGGTGCAGACCCTCGAACCCAAGGTGGCGGCCGGCGGATCGTCGCCCATACCGGACTCTCGATGGTCAAGCACAGCTGGCGGGCCAATTCCAGCATGCCAGTGTATCCTGCATAGCCGAAGTCACGCTCCTGGTTGACGTCCAAGAAGGGGAGGCGCGCCTTAAGCGCCGTGTACATGTTGCGTCCGCCGGCAATCAGTACGTCAACCTGGTGCTCACGCACGATCTCGAGCAGGGTGCGGGGATTGCCGTCCTCGATCATCAGCGCGTCCCGCCCCATGAGTGCCTGGATGCGGTCCTTGTCGTCCCCCGTGGACTTCTTGGTCCCGGTGGCGACGACCTCTATTCCCAGGTCTTGTAGCGCGGCGATGATGGACCAAGACTTCACGCCCCCCGTGTAGAGCAGCGCCTTACATCCGGCAAGTCGCTCCCGCCAGGGGGCGAGCTCGGCAGCGATGCGGGCCTCCTCACGGGCGATCAGCCGCTCGGTGCGCTTGGTCAGATCCGGGTCGCCGATCAGACGGGCGAAATCCCGCAGGGCCTGGGAGACGTCCTTAACCCCATAGAAGCTGCCCTCGAACCAGGGGGTGCCGAAGGCCGCCTCCAGCTTGCGCGCCACATTGAGCATGGCCTTGGAGCAGACCATCATGTTGACCTCCGAGCGATGCATGGTCTGCACCTCCCGAAAGCGGGCATCGCCCGACAGCGCACATAGCACCCGCAGCCCCAGCTCGTCGAGCAGGGGCAGCACGTGCCAGAGCTCGCCGGCGATGTTGTACTCACCTATCAGGGTCACGTCATGGACCTTGAAGCCTGGCCGTTCGCTACCCGCCGGCAGTGGGTCCGGCTCCCGGCCGCTGCACACATACTTGACCATGGTGTCCCCGGCGATGCGGTTGCCCAGGTTCTTGGTGCCGTAGAAGCCGGCGCCGTCCACGGGCACCACCGGCGTACCCCAGCGGCCTTGCGCCTCCTTGCACACCGCTTCCAGGTCATCACCGATCAGGGCCGGGACGCAGGTGTTGTAGACGAAGACCGCCGCCGGGTGGTAGCTGTCGATGGCCTGTCGGATGGCGTGTAGGAGCCGCTGCTCGCTCCGTCCCATGACCACGTCCTGCTCGGTCAGGTCCGTGGTCATGCCGATCCGGTACAGCGAGGGTCCGGAGGATCGGGTCCCCCGGTTGTCCCAGGAGTTACCGGCGCAGGCGATAGAGCCGTGGACGATATGGGCTACATCGGCGATGGGCAGCAAGGCGATCTGAGCGCCATCGAAGGCACAACCGCCAGCGGTGGCCCCCGGCTTTGGCTTGGCGCAGCCGGACTTTCCCGGCTTAGGGTGGGTGCGGGCCGGCTCGTCGAGCAGTATGGCGATGTCTTTCCGCTTCATGGAGGCCCCTCGGCTGCATGCTTCGGGGGTCATCCATGCAGGGCTCGTGCCAACGGCTAGGCTATTGATTCTTCAAGACAAGAAAGGCCTAAAAGGCTGGAAATGTAGTCTTTGTGCTAAAGGATCCCGAAACTGTGGTTAGTGTAGGGAATCTACGACCTCGACCACATCCTGATCTCGTACCCGCAATCCCCATCTATTTTCAAAAGAATAGCAGAAATCACAAAATTATGTTATTTTTTGTCTAAAATGGTAAAAAATACGTGGGTTTAGCCATGCTGCACCACTATAGATTCCGCAACTTTTTCTCGTTCCCGGACGAGACCACAGTTGATTTTCGCATGCCGAAGACGCTGCGAGGTCCGGGCGTTACCGATGGCCGGTTGTCGAAAGTAATGGCTATCGTTGGTGCCAACGGTAGTGGTAAGACGAATCTGATCAAACCGTTAGTGTTCGCTCACTGGTTTATCAGCAGCTCGTTTCAGGCACCTCCGGGTGGAGGCATCCCATTCGAGACGCATTTCTTTTCCGCAGACCAGCGCGGCTCGTTCGAGGTCGAGCTCGCGCTTGCAGGTGAGCTGTGGCGGTATGCCCTGGAGCTGACTCCCGAGCGCGTCCTGCATGAATCCCTGCGCCGCAAGACAAGTCGGTATTTCAGCTACGTGTTCGAGCGTGATTGGCGAAACGGCGCTTATGTCGTCAAGCAGCAGGGCTTCGGTATGGCCCCTGCGGAGGCAAAGAAGGTTCGGCAGAATGCTTCACATCTCCACCGCCGCGCAATACGGTGTGCCGCTTGCCAGCACTATGGTCAAGCTATCGGTCTTTTCGAACGTCGTCTGGGCCGGCCGCGAACACGATTTTCATCGCATCATCAATGCAACCAATGTCTTCCGCGAGCAGGCTCCACTGTGGGAGCAGGCGGTGTCTCTATTACGGGAGTGGGATTTCGGACTGTCCGATGTCGTGATCGAAGAAGCGTCGTTTACGAACCCGGGTAGCGCCGAGACGACTAAGCACTACGTGCCTTTCGGCATGCATAAGGTAGATGACCGGGAGGCCAAGAGGATGTTTACGCTCGAATCGAGCGGCACTCAGGGAGCCTATGTTCTGCTCTCACACCTGCTGCCCACGTTGGCTACGGGTGGCATGGCGGTCATCGACGAGCTCGAGGCGGATCTGCACCCACATATGCTCTCGCCGATCATGGATCTGTTTCTGAGTCCGAGCACCAATCCGCATGACGCGCAGATCATCTTCACTTGCCATGCAACCGAGATTCTGAACCTGTTGCAAAAGCCGCAGGTCATGCTGGTGGAGAAGGATGAGCGAGGCCGTAGCGAGGCCTGGCGCCTCGATTCCATGAAGGGGGTACGCAAAGACGACAACCTCTACGCGAAGTACATGGCCGGCGCTTACGGTGCGGTGCCGTGGGTCTGAGTCGTGACGAGAGGCCGCGGTAAACAGGTCCGGAAGGTTCGCCAGGCACAAACAACCGTGTTGATTGTGGGAGAATCAGCGTAGCACGCAACTTAGGACACTGAAGCGTTCGATCGATTTGCTACGTAGTCCTGCATAAGCCCGTGTAGGGCGGGAAAGCGCAGCGCATACCTGTTTTACGACCCCCGTCACTGGTTCGGACCGTTGGGGAGAAATCACAGCTCGTGCTCCTCGAAGCGGGTGCATTCTTCGGAAGGCCAAACAAAATGGGTGTCCTTTTTTTGTCCTAAATTGTCCTTTTTTTGCGTTCTTGAAAACAGGGTACTATGCAGTGCGACCTAGCGGTTCCAACTTGTCAATCTCAACGGCCTTGTCGCTTCGCATGGCATGCCAGAGGTCCCAGTCCTGCTGGAGCCCAAGCCAGAAGTCCGCTGACATTCCCAACACGCGGGCCAACCGCAATGCCGTGTCCGGTGTCACCGCGCGTTTCCCACGAATGATTTCGTTCAGCCGGGGGAATGAAACCCCCAAGCGAATCGCAAGGGCGGACTGACTGATCCCCAGTGGCTTCAGGAATTCCTCCGACAGCATCTCTCCGGGATGCGTTGGGGGCCTCTCACTAGGCAACCGCCTCGCCACAGGCCCCTGTCCGCGATTTTGCCTCATGGTCGTCTTGTTCCGTTTAGTGGTAGTCGGTGATTTCGACTTCGTCCGCATAGCCACGCTCCCAGCGAAAGCAGATGCGATATTGGTCGTTAATCCGAATGCTGTACTGTCCGCTCCGGTCTCCGCACAAACGCTCAAGGCGGTTCCCCGAAGGTATTGCCAGCTCTCGGACGTCGCGGACGCGATTGATTTGATCTAACCTGCGTCGGGCCACCGACCATAGGGGCTTGGAACAAGCCCTCCGCGCGGCCCGCGTGTTGGAGCCATTGAAGATGTCCTCGGTACCAGGATCCTGAAATGAACGGATCATATATCATATTATAACGAATACCAATATAACCGTTAACTCGCTCACTTGCTGCCGTCGCAACCCGCGTAGGGCAGGAAAGCGCAGCGCATCCCGCCTTTAGGCGCTGATCGTCCGTGATCAGGTAGCTCGTAGGTTGGGCAAAGGGTCGGCTTGTCCCGACGAAGGAGGGGACCTGGCCCGTGCCCAACACAGAATGTTGGGCACGCCGCGTCCCTGCGGCTTTGCCCAACCTACCGCTCTCTTCCCGCGGTCAAGCAAGGTGGTCAAACACTGTAAGGGACGTCGCACCAATCCCGCTTAGAGGCTGTCTAAAAACTAACACATTGATTTTATACTGCCACACGGCACAATCTGCGCATTTCACTCCCTCTCCCTCCGGGAGAGGGCCGGGGTGAGGGGGAAATTCA
>NZ_FLUY01000708.1 GCF_900092655.1 Candidatus Thiosymbion oneisti | reverse complement strand
GAACAAAGAATCTTTGCGTCTTGGCGCCATTGCGTCCTGGCGTTAAATGGGCCGGAAAGTGAGCGGCCAAGCATAAATTTTTCAAACTGAGCCACTGCCCTCCCAATCCAGCCCTGGACAATGCGCCGAAACCCGTTATAATAGATGCCTGCAAGGTGGCTCCAAAGGTGAGTCACCTGAATAGGCAGGCCCCGATACGGCGGCAACCGTACCGAGGCCCTGACCACAACCCAACCTGTATGGAGGTTCGGCCATGGCTAATGACCATTCTACCTTTACTTTCAACGGTGAGACTATCGCCCGCATCCGGGATGCCCTGCTGATCGGGCTTGCTGCCTTTGGCGAGATCGAGCGGTTATCCGCCGTGCAAGAAATCCGAGCAATGAAGGGGAAACCGGTTAAGAAGGACCTTCGAGTTATCCACCCCACCGGCGCGTCGGATACGGTGTCCCGCTTTGCCGACGCCCTGCGCACCCTGGGCTGAGTCATGGGCAAACTTACCGACCGTAAGGTCCGGAACGTCGGACCCGGTAAGTACAACGACGGCGGCGGGCTGTGGCTCGCCGTTGCCAAGACCGGCACCCGGAAATGGTGCTTGCGTTACACCATCGACGGCAAGCGCCGGGAGATGGGCTTAGGCGGCTTCTCGGACGTGAGTCTGGCCGAGGCCCGTAACCTGGCCGCCAAGTATCGCAAGCAAGCCAAAGCCGGTATCGATCCCATCGAGGCCCGCCGCAATGCCCGCAACCGGCCCACCTTCACCACCTGCGCCGCCCGGTACATCCGGACGCACCGACGCGGCTGGAAGAATACCGAACATGCCCATCAATGGGTCCGTACCCTCAAGACCTATGCCTGCCCGGTAATCGGCGCCAAGCCGGTAGACGCCATCGGCACGGACGACGTGCTGGCAATCCTGACCCCGCTCTGGAACACCAAGACCGAGACCGCCAGGCGGCTACAGGGACACATGGAAGACGTGCTGGACTATGCGGCGGCGCATGGCTACCGGGACCAGGCCAACCCGGCCCGCTGGCGGGGACACCTGGAGCAGCTGCTACCCGGATCGAAAACCAGGTAGAGGCGGCCTACCGACGCGGGGACCCGTTCGCCAAACGTGCCCGGATGATGCAGGCGTGGGCGGAGTTCATAACCAGGGTGCCGGCGCCAGTGACCAGCTTACCGGCGGCCGAGAAGATCCCCGCCCCGGCCAACAAACCTGCCGGTGCCTTATGGCCCTGCGGAGAAATCCCTTGCAGAAGAGGTAACTTACTGGAAAGAAAGGGTCTTTATTCTATGATTGGCGGAGAGAGAGGGATTCGAACCCTCGATGGGCTATTAACCCATACTCCCTTAGCAGGGGAGCGCCTTCAGCCGCTCGGCCATCTCTCCAAAACAAGATACGGTACCACCGGCATCCGCAACCGCAGGTTACCCCCTGAGCTGCAGGCACGCTGTTACAGCCTTGCCTTCTTTTAGAGAAGCCAACAGGGGGAAGAGAACAGGCAACATCACAAAGCCCGATCAGGGGCGGAGGTCGTATCCCTGCCCTAGTGTTTGACTACTCAGGAACAGCATCAGGAACAGCATCAGGGACGGCTTTGGCTTCATCCTGCTGTGTAGCCTGCTCTGCTTGCTCCCGCTTTATGCGCTCGTAGATTTCTTCACGGTGTACCGCTATGTCGCGGGGCGCGTTGACGCCGATGCGCACCTGATTTCCTTTGACACCGAGTACGGTAACGGTCACCTCATCGCCGATCATCAGGGTTTCGCCGACTCGTCGGGTGAGTATCAACATTGTTATTTCTCCCTCATCTCCTTTTCCAGATCGCGACCTGTCTCCGCCATGGCCAGCGTTTTGCGGTGCCACCGAACGGAGATCAGTCACGGCCAACCAAGCATGGAATCCAGAGTTAAACTCCACATTTCCTAATTCTAACAACAGCTCAGACTACACCAAAGTCTTTTTGTTACCACTGCCTTACCATCATTGGGGAAATCAGGCAGACAGGGGCTTAAGAAGCTGTTTGGTTAACCAGATAGTTTCTCAGTCCCCACGATGCAATTCGAAGGCCTGGTGCAAGGCCCGCACGCCGAGCTCTAAGTACTTTTCGTCCACGACCACGGATATCTTGATCTCCGAGGTGGAAATCATTTGAATGTTGATACCCTCCTTCGCCAGGGCGGCAAACATCTTGCTGGCGATCCCGGCGTGGGAACGCATGCCGACGCCGACCAGAGAGATCTTGACGATCCGATCGTCGCCCGCGACCTCCCGCGCCGCCAGGGAGCGCGCCGTGGTGTCCAATATTTCCAGGGCCCGCTCATAGTCGTTGCGGTGAACGGTAAAGGTAAAGTCCGTCGTGGCCTCGTCGGCAGTGACATTCTGGATGATCATGTCGACTTCGATATTGGCCTCCGCGATGGGACCAAGGATCTTGTGGGCTACGCCCGGCTGATCCGGAACGCCTAGGATGGTGAGCTTGGCCTCGTCGCGGTTGGATGCAATGCCGGAGATAACGGCGCCTTCCACTGCTTCCTCCTCGAAACTGATCAATGTGCCCTCCCCATCTTCATCTTCGAACTTAGGGCTGGGGAGCACCCGCAAGGGGACCCGGTACTTGCCCGCAAACTCCACCGCCCGGATCTGCAGGACCTTCGAGCCCAGACTCGCCATCTCCAGCATCTCCTCGAAAGTGATGCGGTCGAGCTTGCGGGCCCGCGGCTCGATGCGCGGGTCGGTGGTGTAGACACCATCCACATCCGTATAGATCTGGCACTCGTCGGCACCCAAAGCGGCGGCCATGGCCACCGCCGAGGTATCCGAACCGCCGCGCCCCAGGGTGGTGATGTCGCCCGCTTCGTCCACACCCTGAAATCCGGCCACCACGACCACGCACCCGGCATCCAAATCGGCCTTGACCCGGGCGCCGTCGATTTTGCGGATCCGGGCCTTGTTATGGGCACTGTCGGTGCGGATGTGGACCTGGCCCCCGGTATAGGACTTGGCGGGACAGCCTAAGTCTTCCAGCGCCATGCTGAGCAGGGCGATCGTGACCTGCTCGCCGGTGGACAGGAGTACGTCCATCTCCCGCGGGTTGGGCCGCGCTTGGATCGCCTTGGCCAGGGCGACCAGACGATCGGTCTCGCCCGACATGGCTGAGACCACGACCACCACCCCATCGCCCCGCTCACGCCAGGTCTTGACCCTTGCCGCAACGGCCTTGATCCGTTCGATACTGCCGACGGAGGTGCCGCCGTACTTCTGGACGATCAGGGACATAGGACTTCCCGGATAGCCTATCTTCTTCAGGAAGGGGAAACTGCGAATCACGCGAATCTACGCGAATCAGATGGTTCGTGCCCACCGGAACTTCGCGTCGATTCGTACGATCTGTCGTTAAAATAACACCTTAAAGTACAGCTTCTCTGCGTTCTCAGCGTCTTAAGCAAGGCCACCGAATAATACTCAACTGCTAAAACGAGCGCTTGGCCTGAAAACGAGTCGGGTAGGTTGGGCAAAGGCGCGCACTGCAAAGCCGGCGACCAGACCGATGGCCCATAGCGCGCCGTGCCCAACAGATGGATCGCGATGGGCACGCTGCGCTTTGTGCATCCTAACGAGCAGCCGTGGTGCGGAAACCGCCGCAGAATGACCGAAACCTTGAGCCCAGTTTGATGGACGCTTGCTTTGCCCATCCTACGGGCTGCCTGCTTTTTTATCCACAGATTACACAGATCTCCGCAGATGAAAATATTCGATCACCTATTCATCTATCATACATGAGGCCAGGCAGTGAATCACCTCTTTACCGTCTTCATAGGCCTGCACCGCCTCTTCGTAGGTGGTGGTTGGGTTTATTCTTCCTGTGTGGGAGAAATCATTTCTCCATATAATGAGATTGGTGTATGAGTTTTTTATGTCACGCTGGTTATCTTGAAGATATTCTTTGGTTCTTTTATCCAGTCCTTGTTGAAATCTGGTTTCGTACTTGCTTCCAAACCGTGAAATGTGTTCTTCCTTGATTGTTTTTAACCGTATCCTACCATTGATCCTATCGAGATGGGCCTCGATGAAATGACCAAATACTTGGTGTTTTCGGCGCGCGAATTCTATGAGTATTTCCTTTATCGCCAACTCATAGACCGTCACCGCCGCTACGGAAACGAATCCCACATATTTCGCCTTCAACAAGGGGTTGGTGATTTCAGGCACAATGTCATTCAGATGATTGACTATATCATCCGCGTGTCGAAAATGCGAGCCGTATATCACGGCACTAGCCCAGGATATATTCCTTGACCTTTTTTATCCTATCTTTCACTACCTTGGTATCCGTGGTATTTATCCTGGTATACTCCCTGAAATTATCGTTATCCACAAGATCTGAATACCGCGCCTTCAATTCACTATAATCGACATCTTTATGATATTCGATAAGGACACTCATTATAGAGTCAAGGGCCGAAACATTTACAGGTCCTCGTAGATGGAAAGGTTTCTGGCCAAGAGATTGAATAATCGATTCGGTCACCTTACCGAAGGTCTCGAAAAATCCGGTTGCTTTTTCCGAGGTTCCGGAATTGTGTTCCTTCATTGCTCGATTCAGAAATTCCTTCATGGGCTTTTCATACTCATCGGCGGCACCGACCAATGAGAATACCCGCAAGAGTAATTCGATATCTTTCTGGTGCTTATCCAGGTAGGATTTACCGAGTATCTTTCTCCAATTGGTATCCCTGTTTGCTTGTTTCAGGAGCCTATTGAATTCTCCTCTGAATACGCAGTTTCTTATTTCCTGTGGTTTCAGCGGGGTTCCACCGGTATTCAGTCGCTCGAAAATATGGTACGCACTGGTGCCTTCACCGGCTGGGTTTAATTGCCTGATGTTGATTGCACGTAGAATCGCTTGTTTGATTCGCCTTTGATCGCTTCCATCCAGCTCTTCGAATTCCTTATTATAATAAGGGCTCTTCTCGTTTAGTCCCGAGAGGCGGAATATTTGCCTTTTCCTCTGAGTGCTCTCCTTTCCGAAATAACCCTCCAGGAAAAATACGACACTCAATATTCTCTGCTGTCCATCGATCACCAGGTTCTTGTTGTCCTCATCAACGTAGAAGAAGACAGGCGGTACCGGCAGGCCACGCAGGAACGAGTCTACCAGCAGTGACGACTGATTCTGTGTCCATACGAACTCTCTTTGATAATCAGGGATAACAATATCCCCATCTTTCCACATCTGGGCTATCCCGGAGAGGGTGAAATCCGAAGGATAGCTTGCAATATCGTAATCGATTTCGACGCTCTCATCTTCCTTTTCATCTTCTACGGAGAAATCGGCTTCTGAAGATTGGTCAAGCATTTCGGTTCTCCCGATCATTGTTCAATCTGCGGATAGAAAAGGGAGGTCGTCGGATTCCGGCAATCCCCGCCGGAATGACGAAGTGGGGGCCGAACGATCAGGCTCCATCAGGCAATATGTTCCCGTAAAAATTCCGGCGCAAAATCGGCTCCATTACTCCATGCCAAGGTATGTCCTTCCAATTTGAATGATTTGAAAAAAAATTTGTCTTTCAATGGCTCGAAAATTTCACCATCCAGTTCGGTAGATAGATCTATTTCACCCGATGCCCCGTCATTGAAAGACACGCGAATTCGATAGTCATCGATATAGGTTGCCTGTGTAACATGAAGAAACATAACCCTACTCCAAAGGTTCGATTTTTGATAATGGCTTTCTGTTCATCGCAGCTTCCCAATTTGCCATAAGTTCGTTCTTATGCAAAACATACCACTCTAAAACCGCACTCAACGCACGTCGTGGGAATTTACCCGTTACTACACCCGTTTCGATCTCAACATGTTATCTCGTATTCTCCATACTCTGCATGAAAGTGGGCAGGAGCATGTTCACGAATATACATTCGTATGATTATTCCTAAAAAGCGGCTGATTTCCAGCATCTGTTTATTTTCCGCTTATGCAGCGTGAGCAAGTCTTTGATTGACAACATGCCAGAATACCGAGGTTTGTTCAAACTTTTGGTCGAAAAAATCCTCAAAGAAACCGGCCTCGTTCAGAAGAACGGGATACGAATACCGCTCGCCATCCTCACCGAATTCAGTCACCCAATCTCCCGGTTCTGTCGGGTCTATCACGTCGAAGAGTTCCGGTGCATAAAGATAAGGTTTTCCGACGTCGTTCAGTATTCTATAGTCATTTGCCTCGATGCCTAGAACAAAGTAGTGCTGCCCTTCCGAGAGGTCAGGGTAGCGAGGATTCGCAGATTTTAATTTCACAATCATTTTTCTGAGACTACTTTTATCTTGGTTTCGAATCTGCCGATACCGTAATGCTCATACCAGTGAAACTCACATAAACATCCTTCCGACTCGAACGCCGGGCTGCTTTTCTTGAGCCACTTTGATTGCTGACCTCCATACCGATCCACGAGTCGTTGGACATCCCGGATACGTTTACCTTTTGCGATTACTCGCGACTGAGTAATGTGTTCTTTCGTGAGTTCGATTATTCCAGTCCTCCGGCATTTGCCTACCCGCTCTTTGCGTCCTTTGCGTTGTCTGTTGGCTCGTTCCCACGCTCCAGCGTGGAACGCAATTGTGGCCGCTCCAGCGGCCAACGCTTCATGACGCTGGAGCGTCTGGACTTGCTTCCACGCTGGAGCGTGGGAGCCAGAGAAACATTTTGGAGTGCGGCGGCAACCTTACCCCGATGCTTACCGGAACCTACGACGCTTGGTGTAAGCGGGGGGTCGCAAGTGGCACAATCCTGCCGCCGCTTTGGATTGGGCCGCGCATCCCTCAAAGCAAAGGTGTTGTGGCCAGGGGAAAGCGCCGTCGCCGCGGCGCAGGTGGAACCTATAAGTGCTCGAATTTCCGGCAAACGCCGCTGGTATCCCCCGTAGCTGAGGTTCAATGCGGCCGCGCCGCTTTGCCGGCGCACTCCAAAGTAGTCCAGAATCTATAAAGAGTTATCCCTTCTATGGAATTTTTCAATATCTCTTTAAGATGCAAAGTCAGAAAACCAACCAAATAGTGTTTGGCCTGCTTTACTAAACCCTTTAAAAATTGCCCAATTCGATTTCTTCCCGGAAAGAATCATCAACAATGCGTCTATTGGAAGAAGCAATACTGCGATGACATAGCACAAAATACCTAGAGGCAGAGCAATTAGAATGAAAACTAATGCTCCGCCAACTAAGCGAAGAGTATTACCAATTGCCGAGATAAGATCATTCATAGTTTTACCATCAACGGTGAATATATCGCGCAATCATGCAACCCCTCTGACCTCAAATTAAGGGCGTCTTATGCAATTTTTTCCGCACCCAACCCTCAACCAGTCCCAGCGCCTCGGGCAGGCCCGTCGGATCAGTGCCGCCGGCCTGGGCCATATCCGCTCGACCACCGCCCCGACCGCCCACCTTCGCGGCCACTAGCTTGACCAGGTCGCCTGCGTGCATAGGGTCCGTCAGGTCCTTGGTAACCCCCGCGACCAGGCTCACCTTGCCGTCACTCTCGGCGGCCAGGACCACCACCGCCGAGCCCAGCTGGTCCTTGAGCCGGTCCAGGGTATCACGCAGACCTTTGGGATCCGCCCCCTCGAGCTTGGCTGCCAGTACCTTGACGCCGTCCACGTCCACTGCCTGGGCGGCCAGGTCCCGGCCCGCGCTGCTTGCCAGCTTGGCCTTGGCCTCGCCGAGTTCCTTCTCCAGCCGCTTAGCCTGCTCCAGGAGTTGGAGCACCTTGTCGTCCAGGTCCTCGCGCGTGCCCTTGACCAAGCGCGCGAGGCGCAACAGGCGCTCTTCGTCCGCTTCCACCTGATCCAACGCACCTTCGCCGCTCATCGCCTCGATGCGTCTTACCCCGGAGGCGATGCCACTCTCGGCAAGGATCTTGAACAGACCGATATCGCCGAGGGCACGCACATGGGTGCCGCCGCAGAGCTCGGTGGAGAAGTCCCCCATGCGCAGCACCCGCACCTGCTCGGCGTACTTCTCGCCGAACAGGGCCATAGCACCGGATGCCTCGGCGTCGTCGAGGGACATGATCCGGGTCTCCACCAGGTGGTTGGCACGGATCTCCCGGTTGACCAGACGCTCGATCCGGAGGATCTGATCGCGACCGAGCGGCTCGAAATGAGAGAAATCGAAGCGCAGACGCTCGGGGCCTACCAGGGAGCCCTGCTGCTGCACGTGATCCCCCAACACCTCACGCAAGGCGGCATGGAGCAGATGAGTGGCGGAGTGATTGAGTGCGATCCGGCGCCGGCGCTGCGCATCCACCCGGACCTCCACCCGATCGCCCACTTGGAGCTCCCCTTCCGCCATGCGGGCGATGTGACCAATGACGCTGGTGCCTTGTTTCCGGGTATCCAGGATGCGGGTACGCACTCCCCTGCGCACGAGCTCGCCGGTATCACCCACTTGACCGCCGGCCTCGGCATAGAAGGGGGTAACGTCGAGTACGACCAGGCCCTCCTGGCCCTCGGAGAGGTTGTCCCGCGACTCGCCATCCCGGTAGATCGCCATTACCGTTGCCTGGTCGGCGAGCCGCTCGTAGCCGGTGAAGTCGGTTTCCCCCTCCAAGTCCAGGGCCATGTCCTGGGTCGCGCCGAACCGACTCGCTGCCCGGGCCCGCTCTTTCTGCTCCGCCATCGCCTGCTCAAAGCCCGCCATATCCAGGCTTAAGCCTCGTTCACGGGCCACGTCGGCCGTAAGGTCAGTGGGAAAGCCGTAGGTATCATAGAGCTTGAACACAGTCGCGCCGTCGATGCGGTCGCCCTGAATCCCGGCGATGGCTTGCTCCAGGATCCGCATACCCTGCTCCAGGGTCTCGGCGAAGCGCTCCTCTTCGACCCTGAGCACCCGTTCCACCTGGGCCTGGGCGGCCACGAGCTCCGGGTAGGCAGCACCCATCTGTCCTGTCAGTGTCGCCACCAGGCGGTAGAAAAAAGGCTCACGGCAGCCGAGCCGATAGCCGTGGCGGATTGCGCGCCGGATGATCCGGCGCAGGACATAGCCCCGCCCCTCATTGCCGGGGGTGATGCCGTCACTGATCAGAAAGCCGGCGGAGCGGATGTGATCGGCAATGACCCGCAGCGACTGGTTGCGATGGTCCGCACAGCCGGTCAGCTCCGCCGTGGCCTCGATCAGGGCACGGAACAGATCGATCTCATAATTGTCATGGGTCCCCTGCATGATCGCCGCCAGGCGCTCGAGGCCCATGCCGGTATCCACTGAGGGATGCGGCAGGGGCGTGAGTCGTCCTTCCGCGTCCCGGTCGTACTGCATGAACACCAGGTTCCAGACCTCCACAAAGCGGTCCCCGTCTTGGTCCAGGGTACCGGGAGGACCACCGGGCACCTCCGGACCATGGTCGTAGAAGATCTCAGAGCAAGGGCCGCAGGGGCCAGTCTCCCCCATCGACCAAAAATTGTCCTGCTCGCCGCAGCGCGAGACGCGCTCGGGACTCACACCGATGTCATCACGCCAGATAGCTTCCGCCTCCTGGTCCTCCTCGTAGACCGTGATCCACAGCCGCTCCTCCGGCAAGGCCAGCACCTGGGTAAGGTAATCCCAGGCATAACGGATCGCCTCCGGCTTGAAATAGTCGCCGAAGCTGAAATTGCCCAGCATCTCGAAAAAGGTGTGATGACGGACCGTGTAACCCACGTTTTCCAGGTCATTGTGCTTGCCCCCGGCCCGCACGCAGCGTTGGGCGCTGACAGCGCGCCGATAGGGCCGCTGCTCCCGGCCCAAAAATACCTCTTTGAATTGCACCATACCCGCATTGGTGAACAACAGCGTGGGGTCGGCGGCGGGTACCAACGGACTACCGGGTACCACCTGGTGCCCGCGCTCGGCGAAGTAACGGAGAAAGCTGGTGCGGAGTTCTGCGCTACTCTTCATGGGACAGATTTATCTGGACACTCGGGGACGTTGGCGGGCGCGCGGGAGGCTTAGAGGCTATCTAAAAACCAGCACATTTCAAAGATGCGGTTCGCTGCCTGCCCCCTGTCTGCCGTGCCTGTTCCATCCTTGGGAGTAAGGCAGACCGGCACCGGCAGGCGTTCCTGGGTCGGGACAGGCAGGCGCTCACCGCATCCTATGGGCTCTTCATGAGGCAGATTTGTCATGGACACTCGAAAACGCCGGAGGACTCGCGGGAGGCTTATTCCATCCGGATCAGAATTCGTCTTTGCCGTTCAGAAAGTCGGCGATCAGCTGGGCGGGAAACCCCCGATACTCCAGAAACCGGGCCCGCTGCGCACGCGCCTTGGCATCACAGGCCCGCCCGGGGCCGAACCGCTTGTCATGGGCCTTGGACAGCGCAGCCAACCATTCCTGCGTCGAGCGCCCCAGGGATGACTCGATCAGCTCCTCGGCAAGACCCCGGTGGCACAGCTCTTGGTGGATCCGCACGGGCCCGAACCCTTTGCGTACCCGCTCATCGACATAGGTCTCGGCCATCCGCCGATCGCTCACCAGGCCGCGGTCGGCCAGGTCCTCGATAAGCCGTTCGACCTCCGCCTCGGCATAACCGCATGCGCACAGCTTGCGCCGGAGCTCCCCGCGGCTGTGCTCGCGTGACGCCAGCAGCTTGAGTGCAGCGCGTCCGATGTCCGGTTCCAGGATCACGCCTTCTGGGGTTGCGGATCGGCCGGCTGGGGGTCGGTCGCTTCGGCATCGCCGCTTTGGGGCAACAGCAGGGCGCGGATCTTGTTTTCGATGCCGCGGGTCAGCTCGGCGTTCTCTTTCAGAAAGCCGCGCACATTGTCCTTGCCCTGTCCGATCCGGTTGCCGTCGTAACTGTACCAGGCCCCGGACTTTTCGATGACGCCCTGCTGCACGCCGAGATCGATAATCTCACCCTCACGAGAGATCCCCTCGCCATAGAGAATATCGAAGTTGACCTGCTTGAAGGGCGGCGCCACCTTGTTCTTGACCACCTTGACCTTGGTCTCGTTACCGATGACCTCTTCACCCTTCTTGATGGCGCCGGTGCGCCGGATATCGAGCCGGACCGAGGCGTAGAACTTGAGCGCATTGCCACCGGTGGTGGTCTCCGGATTGCCGAACATAACCCCGATCTTCATTCGGATCTGGTTGATGAAGACGACCGCGCAATTGGAACGCTTGATGTTCGCCGTGAGCTTGCGCAGGGCCTGGGACATGAGCCGGGCCTGCAGACCCACGTGGGAATCACCCATCTCGCCCTCGATCTCCGCCTTCGGGGTCAGGGCCGCGACCGAGTCCACCACCACCACGTCCACAGCTCCCGAGCGCACCAACATATCGGTGATCTCCAGTGCCTGTTCGCCGGTGTCCGGCTGCGAGACCAGCAACTCATCCATGTCCACCCCCAGGCGCTCCGCATAGCTCGGATCCAGGGCATGTTCGGCGTCCACGAAGGCCGCGGTCCCACCCAATTTCTGGGCCTCGGCGACCATGTGGAGGGCCAAGGTGGTCTTGCCGGAGGATTCCGGGCCATACACCTCGACCACCCGGCCCTTGGGCACGCCGCCGATCCCCAGGGCCACGTCCAGCCCCAGGGAGCCGGTAGAGATGGCCTCCAGGTTGCGCACGGCCCCCACGTCGCCCATCCGCATGACCGAGCCCTTGCCGAACTGTTTTTCGATCTGGCTCAAGGCGGCTGTCAACGCCCGCTTGCGATTGTCGTCCATCGGATCTCCGGGTCCGCTCCCCCTGGCGAGGGACGGGATGCGCCTGCGGCGCCTAGCGATAGTTAGGAAGTGGCATGGCAACGCGACCAGGCGCGTCGCCTTCGATGCTTACATTATTCCATAGGATGGGACTGTCATGGAATCAGTAGCCGCTGCAGGGTAGGAGCGTATAAACTTCTCTCGATCAACAAATTGCTACCGGCAGTGTAGGGTGGACAAAGCCCCCAACATGCCCCATCAAATCCCTTTATAGCTTATCCTTGGCATTCCCTTGGAAACAAAACATACAAGGATGCGATGAGCGCAGTGAATCGTATCCGTGCCCAACATCCACAGCCCCGGTTAGCATCATTTATCGCTTCGGTAGTGGTAAAATTATAAGTGAAAAAGTAGAGCGATTCATCTTTTTGATCCCCTCTCCCCAACCCCTCTCCCGGCGGGAGAGGGGACAT
>NZ_FLUY01001645.1 GCF_900092655.1 Candidatus Thiosymbion oneisti | reverse complement strand
CCCTTGCGGGCTGCCGACCCGCCGTTTGACCTTCCGCGGCCGCTGATGCCGAGCCTTCGGTTCTTCCATGAGCGGTGACCGTAGCCACTGACGGATCAGCTTGAGCACCGCTCCGTCGGCGATCCGCCACGCGACACACGCCATCAACTTATGATGCGGGATCGTGTCGAAGTCGCCTTTGAGATCGGCATCGTACACGCTGTTCAGTCCGTCCCTCACGCCTTCCTGCACCGCGTCGAGCGCATCATGCG
>NZ_FLUY01000645.1 GCF_900092655.1 Candidatus Thiosymbion oneisti | reverse complement strand
CACCGCCGATTTAGCGCCTGGGCACCGCTTTCCGGGCTTCCGAGGTGCTGCAACCCAAGGCCCGCAAGCACGGGCGAATTCTTTCACAGTCTCTGGA
>NZ_FLUY01000646.1 GCF_900092655.1 Candidatus Thiosymbion oneisti | reverse complement strand
GGGAACTCCGAGACTAAGGCCGATGACAGCGAGGAGGAGAACCTCGTGGGCGGTAACATCAGCCTGACCGCGGGCGGCGCTATCGGCGCGACAGGAAACGCCGATATCGACACGGCTGTTGCAACCAAGCTCGACGCGCAGGCCACCGGCGGCAACATCT
>NZ_FLUY01000940.1 GCF_900092655.1 Candidatus Thiosymbion oneisti | reverse complement strand
ATCGGCGCCGACGCAAGCTCTGCTACTGAGGCCGTTGACACTAACTTAATGGCAGTGACGCTCCAGCGTGGGAACGCAGGTGTGGCCGCTCCAGCGGCCAAGGTTTCAGGACGCTGGAGCGTCAGATCCCTCCT
>NZ_FLUY01000734.1 GCF_900092655.1 Candidatus Thiosymbion oneisti | reverse complement strand
GGTCGGTTGTAGAGAGCCGATGCAGACAAGAGGCAGAGAATGCGAATGGCGCCGCGATCGATTTGACGCCCGACGCGCGCAATCGCCGCTTAAGTTCCAAACAGAATGGCGCACTACACTAG
>NZ_FLUY01001868.1 GCF_900092655.1 Candidatus Thiosymbion oneisti | reverse complement strand
AGGGTAGTGGTTAAATTTAAATGCGACCTAATGCTTTGAACTCCACCGTTTTGCCATCCCTGGCCCTGGATTCCGGCA
>NZ_FLUY01001738.1 GCF_900092655.1 Candidatus Thiosymbion oneisti | reverse complement strand
CTAATTGTAGCATACCTGTGTAGCAGCTAAAGCCTTGCACTAAAGTGCATAGTTTTGGACTAGCGTGCTGGGACAATAAA
>NZ_FLUY01000923.1 GCF_900092655.1 Candidatus Thiosymbion oneisti | reverse complement strand
ACGCTCCAGCGTCATGAAACCTTGGCCGCTGGAGCGGCCACAACGGCATTCCCACGCTGGAGCGTGGGAACGAGCCAA
>NZ_FLUY01000757.1 GCF_900092655.1 Candidatus Thiosymbion oneisti | reverse complement strand
GGTCAGCCGCATCAGAAGAATGGCCGCCGGCGCACCCGCTACAGCCGCCCGGCCAGTCAGTGCCAGGATTGCCCGCTCAAGGCGGTGTGTCTGCCCGACTCCGGCGC
>NZ_FLUY01001757.1 GCF_900092655.1 Candidatus Thiosymbion oneisti | reverse complement strand
ACCGAGGCGCTTAATCGACGCTGGAGCGTCAGATCCCTCCTCCGTCGGGACCAGGTCTGCTCCCACGCCGGAGCCTGGGGAGCCAGCCGAAACTCGTCCTTGAGGGTGCTGAAATCGAAGCTGTGGAGTGTCGCGCTGACTGTGAGGATAGGAAACCGCGAGCCCGTAGCCAGGGCGGCATACGCGCGGACAGCGGAATCGGCAAGCAAGCCGGGGGTCAGCAGAAACACCAGGACGGCATTTTCATGGGCCTCCGGCAGGGACCTGGGTAGGGTTCCAGGGGCCACCTGGACCTCCTCCTAGCCCGCCGGCTCCGAGCGGAGCAGCTCCGACCGGAGTGCATCGGCCATGGTCCCACCGTCCGCGGCGGCGATGATTTGAACAGTACCGGCGGTAATAGAGTTGTTCCCGATGTGAATCTTTAAAAATCAATCGGTTATATTGGAACATGAGGCCGATACGGTGGTCGTTGACCAGAAAACGGTAGTGGCTAATGTATAAGTGATAACATGACCAACGGTATTGGCTACTATGTCCCCTCTCCCACCGGGAGAGGGGTTGGGGAGAGGGGATCAAAAAAATGAATCGCTCTACTTTTTCACTTATAAATTTACCACTACCCAGGGTTCAATCTCCCGCGGCCGAAACTTCTCGCACAATCGTCACCGGGGCCTGAGCGCGATCTTCCTCCTGAGCAGGGCAGGTGTCCATGATCTCAATCCCTTCGCCGACGTAGTCCTTGATTCTCTTGCGTTCACCCTTGGATAAGCATTCGGTTTTCAGCTCCTCGGCTACCGCTTCCGTCGACGTGCGCCAAACAAATACCCGATCCTCAGCGCCAGCAAGCACGAATTTCCCGTCCGGCGAGAAGACCAACGAATATATCGGACGCTCCATGTCGAACAAGGTCAGGGGGTCCTGAGCGGAGAGCGTGTCTCGGCGGTCGCGCCAGTCTCGGATATCCCAGAGGCGGACGACACGATCGCTTCCGCCCGACGCGAGTAGTTTTCGATCGGACGACACCGCCACGGCCCGGATAGGACCCTGGTGTCCTATGAGCCGGAGACTTTGCTTCTCTAGCCGATCCTTATCAAGATCGCTCAGATCCCACAGCCGGACAGTGCCATCCTCGGAGGCCGAGACCAACTGCCTGGTATCACCGAGGAACCGCAGCACCGTGACAGACGCAAGATGTGCCGGCCACTCGAAGAAAGGTTTCCTTTTCGGCGTAGCGTCCTCACCGACCGGTCGGCGCGAATCCATAGCATCGAACGCTCCAGGATTCCAAAGCTCGATCCAACCATCGTCCCGGCCCGCCGCCACATAGGCCCCGTAAGCGATGGAGAAATTATCCCCATCGGCAGGACGCATTATCCGCGGCCGGTAGCCTTCCTTGTCTTTGAGAACCTGGTCTACATGCCAGAGGTGGATCTCGCCATTGTCTCCTCGCGTGACTAATCTGCTTCCATCCGGAGCGAAAGCCACTCCGAATATCTTCTTGAATTCCTCGGATTCCTTGGATACCGGGATCTCTATATTGCAGGGAGTATCAGGGGGTAGACAGATCAAGGCCACGGTACCAATTCGGTACCCGACCGCCATCTGGTTGCCCCCCGGTCGAAATGCCAGGGAAAGCACATTTTTGGCCAGTGCCATATCATCGTACTTCGGCCGCGAGCCCTCCACACACCCGGCGGCCCGGTCCGACTCCTCCGGGCAATCGATTGAGGGTGTTGTCCAGCCTTGCGTATCGAGACGCCACCAGCGGAGGGGATCTTGATTGCTGGTGATAACCAGATCGTGACTATCGGGACGATAGGCCATCGCATAGGGATAGCGGACTTGGGGCAGCTCGTACCGTGCGTGTGAAGGCCGTGCGGTCAGGGTCCATTGCCGCGCCGAGGCCAGGGCATCCACGGAGAATATCGACAATCCATCCTCCGAGATCCGCACCGACTGTAGGCTGCTGCGGTGACCCTGGTGGAGCGCTAGGGTCTTGTCCAACCTTCCCAGCCGTTTCTCATCCAGTCGGAATTTCTCATTCCGGTCGAAGGATCCGAACAGTTGCCAAATACCCAGGTCCCCCTTTTCGCCTCCGGTGACCAGCAAGGCGCTGCGTTTGCTCGCATCGACTCCCATCTCGCCCGGCCATCTGGCACGCCCCGGGGCCCGATCATCCAGGGCAACCGAATGCCAGATCTGGGTGTGGTCATCCTTTCCCCGTAAGCCCAAGCTGAAGGGCTTCTTGGGGATCCAGGTCTTGCCATCCCGGCTGCGCCTCCATAGGTTGACGATACCCCTGCGTTCTTCCTTCTTCTTTAAGAAGGAACCTGCCGCGACGATCCGATTGCCTGTCGAGCTGTATGCAATTGCGTTGAACGCCAAATTCCTAACAGAGGAATCTCCTTTGTATTCTGCAACGGACGGCCCTTTGTCACCGTCCATGCATATTTCGATGAATTCCCCCTTATCGAGCGCCACGGCGAAGTGCAAGCCGGTCGCTGCGTCTTCATCCCGGTCGGGCGGAAACGCGATGGCAACCGGCTGACCATTCAACGCCAGTGGCTCCACTGTGCTCCAGTCCTCGGAGCCGCAATGGGATTGAACCAGATCACAGATCCGTATCTTGCCTGTCTCCGTGGCGGCTACCAGGTAAGCACCGTTACGGGAGAACCCGAATACCGAGATTCTCTCAAAACGGACGTCCGTCTCGGGGGCCATAGCCTGTTCCCCCGCCCGGTCCGTTCCGTTCCACAGCAAGAGGTTGGTCGAGGTGGCAATAGCGAAACGGCCCTTGGTCTCGTCATACGCGAACATGCGTGGTATGCCTGTGTCTTCCGGCATCTGCAGCACCTGGCGCTGTGCGTCCGGTCGCCCAATGGGTAACAGCTCGATCTGCCGATTCCGGCGCGGACAAGCGAGGAACAGCGCTCGGTCGTCCGCAATGGCATCATTGGAACAACTCCGGTTATCACCCTCGAAAACACGCCGGTAGACAGGGCGATTGACAGCGGCCCGCAACGATCGGTCTATCCAGGTCCGAACGGAATCATCGGCGACCTCCCAAAACTCTTTACGTCGGAGCTTTTCTTCCAACCACAGGGCCTGGCTCGATAGAAGTGCCGCAAGTCGATCATTGGCTTCAAGCTGCTGCAATTCTTGAGCACGGCCTGGAAGTGCTTGGGAAATCGCTTGTTTCCGGGAGACTTTCGTCTTGATTAACCTTGAGTTCAAATCCAGGAGGTATTGTGCCTTTCTTTCATTCTCTTCATTGGATTCGGTCAATGCCTTATTTTTATCGGTTAATTCCTTGTTAACATCTATCAATTTCGTATTATAGTTTATGTAGACTAAGGCCACGGGAGCGAAGGTCACTAACGCGGCCGGGATAGCGAATAACAGCAACCGACGACGCCAGCGCTCACGAGATTTCTTCACAAAGTCTCGAATTTCCGGATCTGAAACGCTCGACGGCTTCGGGGTTCTACGCAACTCGTTCCGACTGAGTAGGAGCTTATCCGGCTTGTTTTTCTCCTTCCATTGTTTTGCACGCAGCTCCCAAGGCTCGTACCAGGCCTCATTCGCTGCCAATACAGCCGGGACTAATTGGTCATGGGCAAGCTCGATCCAATGGGTTTCACGCAGCGGGTGAATCTGGAGCAGATACAGCTCCCGCAAACGATTCGCAACTCTCTCCCCAACCTCTTTCCCACCAAACCCCTTGTGGGCCTCGTCCATGGATACCGGGTGCCGAGTTTGCCCTTGGATCAGCTGCGAATCGAGAAATTTGCGGATCCGGTACTCCTGGTCTCGGTTTAGCTTCAATTCCTTGACGGCTTTGCCAATGGCGTCATCGACATAAGCACGGAGTGCATCTTCGAGATTTCCGACCTCCGCGACGTCTTGGATGGAAATAGCACGCTTGCCTTGCGTCTCCTCCCATAGCCGGGCACACACAATTTGGAGATGCATCGGCTCCATATAGCCAATGGATGATTCCATATCTTCGACTTCCGACCCTAGACCCCGCTTCGTCAGCTCTGCGAGAATAGCCTTTACGGCCTTCTCATCAATGGGCGCTGTGTCGGCTTTACCCCTATCAGCATTGCGACGGATCACCTCGCGCGCGGATGCGTATTTCAACAGCCCGAGGCGGTAACGGGCGGTCAGCCGATGAGGGAGCCATTTCAGGTAAGGATCGAGCGCCGGGACATGCTCCTCGCGCATGGCGATCAGGAACCAGATATGATCCTGCTCCCGCATGGCCTTACCCAACTGCTGGAAAAACTCCTTTTTGGCCGCCCAGTCGGTAGGATCGGCGATCAGGATCTCCTCGAACTGATCGATGACCAGGAGCCAATAGCAAGGTTTGGCGTGGTGAGTCGGCTCGGATTCGTCGGGGGACTCGGGGTTCTTGGCCTTGTCGAATTTCGGGCAATGCTGCTCCAGGAATTTGCTTATAGAGAGTGAATCCTCCCCCGGCTCCAGGGCCCGGTCATCCGCAAGCCCCTGGAGCATACTCAAGACATAGCGATTTCCGGCCGCTTTCCCACCCGCCGCTATGGTTGGCTCAAGACCGACCCGGACCACCGGCAGGAGACGAAACCCGGTCTCGTGCATCCTGGCCTGCAGGCCCCTATGGTCTTTTTCCGGATCTTCGAGCTCCCGTCCGGCGCGAATAAAAGAGCTCTTGCCCGCCGCCGACGGCGAATACAGCAGGACCATCCGTTCCGTAATGAGTAGATCCTGCACCGCGGCAAGTGCCTTGGACCGCCCGAAGAGTGGATCCTCCGGATCCAGTGGATGAGGTCCGACGAAGGGGTTCATCACGTCCTTATCCGGCATGGTGGACCTCGGGGATCTCGAGTTCATTGAGAAAATCCTCCGGCTTACCCCAGTAGATCATCACATCCTTTTCGTCGAGGAAACTCTGGAGAAATGCGGTCGTCCCGTTCGGGTCGATGATAAAGTCGTCGTCGGGATCGATTTGCACCGCAACTTGAGTGTAGGTTTTCCTAAGAGTTTCGCCCGACAATTTCTGCAGGCTGTGCAACAAGGTGAGAAAGCTCCAGTCATAGTGCTTGAAGCCCAGAAACACCACGTCTTTCTGGAGAAAATGGGAGATGAGTAATGTTAGGGAGGGATTCTGCCGATGCATGGCGAAATCGATCAGGAAATCGAAATACTCGTCCTGTGTAAGTACCGTGTTAGCAAGGTCATCCAGGCACCCAAACAGGTGATATACCCAGGGCTTCTCCAGCGTTGGGGATCCTTCGACAGGTGCTTTAGGACCGGGGGTACCCGATTTTTGCGATTGGACGATCTGTTGCGTGGTTAAGATTCGGGGGTGTCGACCGACAGATTCCAAGGTATCGGCCAAAACACGGTTCAGGGCGCCGACTACATACACAGGGCTCTGCAGGCGAGCGAGAATAGTGTACGGATTCTCCTTGGGACATCCCTCCGCCCTCGGTTTGCCTGGGTTAGCCTTGCACCAGGCTTCATGGCGTGCATCCTGTTCTTCGCGTAGCTTGCTTGCAATTGCCGTGAAAAGCTCCGATAGCCTGAGCCGATCGGCATCGGCCGGGAGGAGATTCTTATTGCGCCTCTTCAGCCATTTTTTCAGAGTATCTTCAAGGGCCTCCAGGAGGTCGTTGCCGCTCAAGTTGAGCTTCAGGAATTGTGCTACCCGCAACAGATCGGCACGCTCGTGATAGCCCAGGGCGAATCCCTTGCTGAAGGCCCAGTCCTGGGCGATCTCGCGATGAGTGCCTGCGATGTCCTCGGTCAGGCCAGATCCGATCACCGGCAACAACTTGCCCTCACAAGCACTTCGTTTAAGGCTCTTCCAGACGACCGCAACCTTGCGGGCATCGCCGGCGAGGCGGGCCTTATACCAGATTTGTCCGGATTTCGAGCGCGTGACCAAGGCCGGCCGCCACCAACTCGCCTCCCGTCCCCTTATGCCTTGCCCTAACTCCTGGTCTCGAAGCTTGCTGCGTGCGACGGCGACCGCGGTATCGATGGACCAGAATTGCCGCAGACCCTGGAACAGTGTTTTCAGGAATAGCTTGCAGGTATCCTCCGCCATTGGCAGCTGTGCGGTGAGTACGGCAGGGATGCCAGCCTTTGCCAAGATAGCCGCGGCGACCGTGGCGGCGCGCTCGGTATCGGATCTCGCGTCGGTCGCGGATTGGGCGCTACAGAGTATGACAAGCCGCGGCAACGTACGGACCTCCGCCAACCTGCGGGCAAGCGTTTCGACCGGGATCTCCGCCGTCAAGTCGTCCAGCCCCCCCAGGCGCAAAAGACAGGATGCAGCCCTCAGATGGACCGAGGAATCCGCCCGCACCGAGGACTCTTTGGAGCCGAAATAGCATCGACAGACAATGTACAGGATATCGACGGCATCCTGTTTCAATTGGTCAATGAGCGGTTCGAGCCCGTCCTCTCTGTGCCTCGGCATTTCTTCGTCCATCAGTGCCGGATGGAGGCATAAGGCCGCGTTTCGATACGTCTCTTTGGCCCACTGCTCTTGGTCCGGGTCCGAGTACTCGGGCATCAGGATGAGTGTCCGCAACGGTTCCTTGGGGCCGGGCTTGTGCCTCAGCTGTACTTCTCGCCAGCTCTGCTCATAGCCGAGGACATGCCGCGAAAAGGCGACTATAGGACTAATACTGAAGTATCTCCCTGTGAGCGGATTAACCAGCCGCTCCCAGCGAATGCGATGCAACTCCTGAGCATTCGGTGCCACGGTGATACGCAGATGAAGCAGCGCTTTCTTCTCCGTTACGCAATCGAGCGCGTCCTTAAGCTCTTGACGAGGTGAGCGTTCGATTCGGCGATCATCGCAATCGGTCTGCAGATTCTTCGGGAAAAGCGCTTCCCCGAGTCGCTTACCGAGACTCAAGGCCGACTGGTCCGTATCCGTCGGGGACACGCATTTAGGTGTATCGAAATGGGCGGGTATATGGAACTCGTACGCCAGGGCACGGTTGCGCATAGGGTCACTACGGTAGGTGATCTGGAGCTCCGCACGGTAGAATCCGCGGTCACGGTGGTACAGGGTGATGTCGAAATCCACATGATTCCTTACCGACTCCGCCGGTTCCTCGGGTTCGGGAGGCGGCCCGTTTGGAATCATGGCCTCGCGAATGAGTGCCTTGATTTCTTCCTGAATGCGCTCCCGTTCCTGTTGATACTGCGGCTGGCTCAAGTTGTGGAGTGACTGATCCAGTCTCGGTCTGATCTGGAGCGCCTTCATCCAGTCCGGAAGGGGCTCGTGCAGCTCTCGCATCAAGATCGGATAGATGCGTCTCGAGTTATCGCTCAGCCCGGCTTCGATGATCGGCAATTCGACCTTGCGCACATAATCCGTAGCAAGAAATTCGTCGCTGAGCAGCAGAACCACGAGCTCCGCATCCCCGAGCCGCTTCCGTATCTCCTTATCCCAGCGGTCACCCCCGCGTAGGTCGACATCACTCCAGACGTCGGGATACAGGTATTCCGGCAGCTCCTTGATGGCGTTTTCAATGTCTTCCTTGATTGCCCTATCCTGCTTGCTGTAGCTGATGAAGACGTTCATAGGTATCTATTCACCATCGGCTTGATTGATGGAACGGCGGAATCTCCGCGCGTGTGCGCAGTAAGGGAGGATCGCTCCCTTCGGTCGAGATGACAGACCGGAGTTTCCGAGTGTGTAAAAGATCCGGCAGAGTCGGACTGGAACCAATGCCGTTAAGCTAAAGGTTACCGGTCGGCAAAACAGAGGAGGCTCGTTATGGATTCCGGACTGCTTTGGAGTGCGCCGGCAAAGCGGCGCGACCGCATCGAACCTCAGCGACGGGGGATACCCGCGGCGCTTGCCAAGAACCTGGGTATCGGGCTCCACACACGCGCCGCGGCGACGGCGCTTTCCCCTGGCCGCAACGTCTTTGCCGGGGATAATTGCGTCGCCAAATCCAAAGCGGCGGCGGGTTTGCAGTGTACCTGCCGGCACCCCCGGTTACACCAGGTACCCTGGGT
>NZ_FLUY01001661.1 GCF_900092655.1 Candidatus Thiosymbion oneisti | reverse complement strand
GAACAGCCGTTAACTTTATGCTCACCGAACCCTTGGGCGGACGCCGTAAGGTCAGTGTACGTTCCACCAAAACGGCGATCGATCTGGCCGAAGAGGTCAAGACGCTGCGGGATGTCGATTACGCCAATGCCGAGCGGGTAGTCTTGGTGTGGGACAATTTGAATACCCACACCCCGGCCTCGCTGT
>NZ_FLUY01000650.1 GCF_900092655.1 Candidatus Thiosymbion oneisti | reverse complement strand
AAGCTCAAAGGGTCCGCCGCCGCCTTATGCGCCGAATCCGTCCGGGCGGCCGCCGAGGCCCTGGAGAATGCGTGTCGTGACGACCGGACCGAAGCCCTCGAGGACCTGACGACGGACCTGGTCCTGGCCCTCGAGGCCTTGCTCGCGGCCTGAAAGGGCGCTGACCTGTGCTCCCTCTCCTCAAACCCCGCTCCCGGTCTCTGGTTCCCAGGCAGCGCCTGGAAACGAGAAAACTCAGCCTGACTGATGACCATTTGGACCGGCAACTCGGCATTCAGGTTCTAGCCGGTAACCAGAAGAGCCGACAACATGTCGGCGGTCCCAGGGGCCGACAGGATGTCGGCGGTCCCAGAGACCGACAAGATGTCGGCGGTCCCGGGCCGGCTGGGACCGCCGTCTTTCAGACGGCTTACGGACCCCATGACCAGCTGTCGGCAAC
>NZ_FLUY01001002.1 GCF_900092655.1 Candidatus Thiosymbion oneisti | reverse complement strand
CAGGCGTTGGGCTTTACCAATACCGAGGATGATCTCACCGCGGGTCAGCCGGCGTTCGATCCGAGCCTGCTGCTCAAACTGTATCTTTACGGTTATCTCAAGCGGGTGCGCAGCTCGCGGCGTCTGGAGCGTGAGTGGCGACGTAACTTGGAGCTGAT
>NZ_FLUY01000696.1 GCF_900092655.1 Candidatus Thiosymbion oneisti | reverse complement strand
CTTGATTTTCATGAGGATTCAGCTCAATTGAGAACGCCCTCTAGGTCAGCGAAACCAACCGCGTTCGGGCGCTCGACTTGGGTGAAGACCCCACGCTGGCGAGCAAGTTGGAGGAACTCAAGGCGCGCCAGGCCCGCCAGCAGGCGCAACGCAAGCAGCTAGAGGAAAGCGGTGAGACCCAGCGCTCGCGTACCGACCCCGATGCGCGGGCCTTGAACCAGGGCAACCAGCACGTCACCGGCGACAACGTACCAAGCGGTGTGGATCACAAACATAAGCTCATCGTGCATCACCAGGTCACCAACGCCGGCAATGATCAGAACCAGCTCAGCCGTCAATGCCGGGAGACCATGGCGATGCTCGGGGTGGAACCTTTACCGCGGTCGCCGATGCCGGCTACTCCAGTGAGGCCGAATTGGCTGCCTGCGAAGCGGCTGGGGCCACGGTCTAGGCCCCCATCCCGGATCAGCACCAGGCGGTTACCGGCCACGGCCGCCTCCGCGGCGAGCGGTTCTCGTACAACCGTACCCTTGATGTCGACATCTGCCCCGCCGGCGAGTTGCTCCCCCCGCGCGGTCAGCCGCATCAGAAGAACGGCACTCGGCGCACCGGCTACAGCCGCCCGGCCGGTCAGTGCCGAGCCTGCCCGCTGAAGGCGGTGTGCCGGCCCGACGCCGGCGGCGTGCACCGCATTTACCGCAGCGAGCACGCGGCGTTGGTTGAGGCCCAGCGGCAACGGATGGCCGATCAGGGGCCAGAGAAGATGCGTCAGCGTGCCGGTCTGGTCGAACATCCCTTCGGCACCCTCAAACGCTGGTTCGGCTGGGACCACTTCCTGGTGCGTAGCTACAACCTGATCCGGGTGGTCAACCGGCGCGGCGTGGGTGCGTTCCGAGAGTCTTGCGCCCGACGCCAACAGGCCAAGCCTGTCCAGGCCGTCGCGCATGATGACGCCTTCCGACCGCAGGATTTTGCCATTGGTCCGTAGTAGGTTGCGGGTGACGGAGGAACCCCGACGTCCTTTCCTTTCTCGGTAGCAGCGATCGAATCCCCTGCAAGGCAGTGCCATTAAGTTAAGCGTCACCGGCGCCGTTTGTGATTGGTTGATCCCTGTTTTCGTTCGCCCTCTCCCCAACCCCT
>NZ_FLUY01000275.1 GCF_900092655.1 Candidatus Thiosymbion oneisti | reverse complement strand
TCTTGTCTGCATCGGCTCTCTACAACCGACCAGGGGCGGCTTTGTTAGTTCTACTATTTACAGCGCACTACACTAGTTTGCGCGCCTTGCGCGCTCTCCTACATGAAAAAGACCCACAGCATCGCTGGGGAGGGCTACAGAAAGTACTCACGCCCGAGCATCATTACCTTTGGCTGTGTCAATACCATGCGCAAAGCTACAGCTTATGAAGTAGAGACGCGCTAACGCAAAGAAAAGGACCCCCATTTTGTTTGGTGATGGGCACCATCGCCGCCGTCTCTCTCCTCCTCGCCGCCCTGCTGCTCGCGGTCGCCATCCGCTGGCGCTCCCCGCTCGCCCGCAACCTCGCCTTCTTACCCCTGCTGGCCTGGTTGGGCCTGCTACTCTCAGCAGCACGCGCCGGCGGCACCAATCAGGCCGTACTCATCGCCGACGAAACCATCGCCCGCGCCGCCGACTCCCCCAACGCCCCCATGCGCTTCGCCCAACCCCTACCCGCCGGCACCGAAGTCGAAATCCGCGAAGCCCGTGCACATTGGGTCCACATCGTCCTCGCCAAT
>NZ_FLUY01001553.1 GCF_900092655.1 Candidatus Thiosymbion oneisti | reverse complement strand
GACACAGATAAACACGGATCACAATCGGTGTTTATCCGTGTCTATCCGTGGTTCTAATGCAGTACAGTAAAAACTCCGGATTGAGAACGCTCCCTAGCCCATGTCGGCCCAATTCCCGTTACGTGACTTCCTCCTGAGACTCGAGGCCGAAGGGATTCGGGTTCGGGTGCGTGACTATCACCGCATTGCCCAGGCCTTGCAGGGGAGCGGACCCTGGACGCGCCGCCGCTTGCGCGACACCCTGGCGGTACTGCTGACCAAGAGCGAACACCAGCAGAACCTCCTGTTGCGCCAGTTCGACCGCTATTTCTCCGGATCTCCCACAAGGGTCGAGGCAGCCGAAGAAGAGATCGACACCCAAGCCTTTCTGAACGACCTGCGGGATCTGGAAGCCGCGCCGGACAGGCCACCGGACCCTCCCCCGCTACCGCCAACCTCTACCCCACCCAAGATATCCGATCAACCGGATAGCCATTCCCGATTACGATCAGCCTGGTTATTGTTGATCCTGGCCCTAATCACGGGTCTGGCAATCTGGTATTACTGGCCGAGGCCCGATCCAGCTCAGGTGGTCGATCCGACCGCACCACAGCCAACGGCAGAAGAATCTCCCTCAGGCCAAGAGGATGAGCTGGAAACCCGAACTGACGAGACCCGAACCCACGAAACCCAAACCAACAAGACCCGAACCGACAAGACCCAGACCGACGAAACCCGAACTGACAAGATCCGAACCTACAAGAAGGTCCCCTACGTCGAGGACATCCGATACGTCCCACTACCGCCACCCGATACCGCCTGGAAGCAACTGGCCTGGATGTCCCTTATTCTGTTGCTGGTGTCGATCGCCTGTCTGATCTATCTCGCCTTCGACCGCAAGATCCGCTTTCCCGAGCCCCTCGAATGGGACGGAGACAAACCCCGGCGTTTCTCGCTGGCGCAGGTCGGCGGGGAACCTGCTCCTCTGCTCGACCGCGATACCCTGGATGAGGCAGCGGATGCCGTCAGCTATTTCTACAGCGACCGGCCGGCGGCGACCCTGGACGTGCCCGCTACCATCCAGGCCACCCTGGATCAGGGTGGGCTGCCGGCGCTGCGGTTTCACCGGCGTAAACATATCCGCACCCTGCTCATCTTGCGCGACAGGCGCGCCAGGGCGACCTGGAACCGGACCGCGGAAGAGCTGGCCGCGGGCATTGGGCAGCGCGGGGTTCCCGTGGTCCTCGGCACCTTCAAGGGTTCTCCCGCCCGCTTTAGAGTGGAGCACAGCGGAGTAGGGCATCTGGAAGATCTGGAAGAGACCCGCGCTGCCTTCATCATCCTGATCTTCAGCGATGGCTCCCGCATCCGACCCTCCCCAGCCTGGACTGATCTCAAACAATGGCCCCAGTGCGCCTGGCTGGACTACCGCGAGCCCCGTCGCTGGTCGCCGGAGCATCCCGCGCGGCGCTACGGCCTGCCGCTCTATACCGCCGATGCCCAGGGCATTCGCGCGGCGCTTAAAGGCTTCCTCAGCGAATGGGGCGCCAGGACCCAGGCACCTGATGTCGCCGCGCCCATCGTCAGGGGTGAGCTGACCGGCGTCACCCTGGCGTCCCGGCTCGGCGATGCCCTGTCCTGGACCCAGGACTGCTCGGTGCTGCACCCCTGCAGCAGGGGCCTTGCGGATAAGCTGCGCCGGCGTTTTTACCCCCATCTACCCCCCACGCGCCTGGAACGCATCCTGGACCTCCCAGGCACCCGGCAAGACGCGGAAGGCATCCGCTTTGCTCCCGCAGTATGGCGGCTGTTGAAGCAGGGCTTTGTGGCGCGGCCGCAAGCCAGGCGCCGCGAGGTCCTGGAATTTCTTCGGGATGAATTGGACCAAGCGGGAAAAGCTCTGGAAGCGGGCAGTCTGGCCCGGCTCGACTGGCAAAGCCGATGCGCCCTGCTCGATCTGGAGCTGGGCCGGCCGACGCCGGAACTGGCCGCTCTGGCCCGGACCCCGGCGCTCGCTGCCGCACTCAGCAACCGTCTCCAGGAGTTCGCCCTGTCCGGCGGGACAGACCCCGGCGAAGCGGACAAGATTCCCCTGGCAAACCAGCCGGACCCCGAGACCCTGCAGTCTCTCGCCTGGTTGCCCGACAGTCCCCTGCAACAAAAACGCCGCCGTTACTCTCCCTTACGCAGCGGGCAACGGCGGGTTGCGGGCCTGATCGGCATGGCCTTTGTGGCAATGAGCGCCTGGGGCCTATGGCTCGCTCTGCAACCGGAGCCGAACTGGGGGGTAGAGGGCGTGGATGCCCCGGCCCTGTTACGGGGAGGGCTACAAGAAAACGCCGGCGAGCCGGCGGATGGAACCAGGGGTATGGTCTCCGACCTGCCTGCCGAGCTAAGGCTCAAACCCGATACGGACTACAGATTAAGACTGTTCGGCGGAGGCTATTGGCAGGACCATGCATTCAGGGTATCCGAGGGCCAAGCGGCCCAGCTGATCGCGGCAAAAAAGGAGATCGAGCGGCCTTGTGTGGAAGAGATCACGGCGGGCTTGCAGGCGATTGTCTGTTTGCAGGACGGGACCGCGCCTGCCCGGAGCTGGCACGAGCGACTCGAGGCCACGGGTATTCCGGACTGGCCCCTGGATCGGAGATTGAGCATAGGCATCGCAATTGCTGAAGGCCCGGAGCCTAACCCGGATCATTGGTCCGGCTATGACCCACTGCTGGCGACCGGCTCCCTGGATACCATCTTCCGCCTCTATCCGACCGCAGGAAAAGCGGTCCTGGACCCGATGCCGACCCTGTTGGAACGGCTTCCGATCTCCGCGACCCAGGCCCTCTGGTGGCTGGAAGACCCGTCCGCTACCGATCTTTCAGAGCCAGATCGGTCGGTGCTGGATGCAGCCCTCGGAGGCTTCACCAGAGCCGGGGCGCTGAAGTGGAATAGCGCGGCATTGATCCAGCTCCTTCGACCCAGCGGCACGCCCTACATCGGCGAGAACGAGCTGATTGCGGCCTTGCGCCTCGATTCTGATGGGCTCTCCGGTGACGGCGCCCCGCTCCTGTTATTCCGACCTTTGGCAACAGGACGTTTAAAAATAGAAACATCTGTTCCGGCCCAGGTGGAACTCTCGCGGGGTACGGAAAGACGCAGCACCAGCAGTGGCAAGACCCTCGAGCTGCCGGCTGGCGACTGGCATCTCATCGCCCAGACCGGTGGCTATTATTTCAGGGCACAGGTAGACATCAGCCTAGGCGCCGGAGAAACCAAAACCATTCGTTTAGAACTTGGGCCCGAAGATCCCGCACCGGATTATGCTAACTGGAAAATATTGTGGCGGGTCGAAGCGCATTACTGGTATATCGCTCGGCTTCAGAGTGTTGCCTTTGCACCGGACGGGCGCAGTGTGCTGTCAGGAAGTGCTACTGACAGCACTATGAAACTGTGGGACCTGAGCAGTGGCCAGAAAATCCGTACCTTCCGCGGATCTTCTCAGGTCTGGGCAGTTGATTTTGCGCCGGACGGGCGTAGTGTGCTGTCAGGAGGTTTGGACGATACCCTGAGATTATGGGATGTGAGCAGTGGCAAGGAGATCCGGACCTTTTTCGGACATTCGGCCCCAGTTCATGCTGTTGCCTTTGATCCGGACGGACGCCGTGTGCTGTCAGGAAGTCGGGACGATACCCTGAAATTATGGGACCTGGACAGCGGCAAGGAGCTCCGCACCTTCCGCGGGCATTCTGGCGACGTTGAGTCTGTTGCCTTCTCTCCGGACGGACGCAGTGTACTGTCAGGAAGTAGTGACGGGACCCTGAAATTATGGGACCTGAGCAGCGGCAAGGAAATCCGCACCTTCAGTGGACATTCTGGCTATGTCAACTCCGTTGCCTTTGCACCGGACGGACGCCGTGTGCTGTCGGGAAGTAGTGACGGGACCCTGAAATTATGGGACCCGAGCAGCGACAAAGCAATCCGCACCTTCAGCGGACATACTCGCTCAGTTGCCTTTGCACCGGACGGGCGTAGTGTGCTGTCGGGAAGTGGTGACAATACCCTGAGATTATGGGACCTAAGCAGCGGCAAAAAAATCCGCACCCTCAGCGGGCATTCCCGCGGTGTCACTTCCGTTGCCTTTGCTCCGGACGGCCGGCGGGCCGTGTCGGGAGATGACCGTGGCACCTTGATTTTGTGGGGCGCGGAGTAGGTTGGGGTTCGTTCCTCACCCCAATCTAGGGGCTAGGGTTCATGTTTGCGTGATTTGTCGTTTCCGTCTGCCCGGCGGGCACTGCAACGGGCGTTTGAGCCGCATTTTCCTATAGGAAATCCAGCTGCCTTTGTGGACACGGCGATGCGAAAATGACGAATCACACGAATCGGCGCGAAAAAGATCCCTCCCTTCGGTTCGGGATGACAATTGCGCGAGGATTCGCGTGACTCGTCGTTTTTCCTCTTTTTGCCGACTAGCACCTCATTTCGCTTGGTATTGCGGAAGACATGGGAAAGATTTTTTTATTCACCACAGAGGCACGGAGGACACAGAGAAAGGAGAATTGCTGAGAATGAGCTGGGTCGGAGAATCGCAACGCCAGGACGCCAAGACGCAGAAAAAAACCTTTGCGTCCTTGCGCCTTGGCGTTCTCTTCTGTTCTCTGTGCCCTCTGTGCCCTCTGTGCCTCTGTGGTGAATAGCATATTTCCGTAATATCAAGCGAAACGATGTACTAGGGCATGTTGACATTTAGAAGGTCCGCACAGCGGACCCTACGCTAACTGACAATACCCTCAAATTATGGGACGTGGACAGCGGCAAGGAAATTCGTACCTTAGAAGGACATTCCAGTAGGGTCTACTCCGTTGCCTTTGCCTCGGACGGCCGGCGGGCCGTGTCGGGAGATTCCGGTGGCACCTTGATTTTGTGGGGGGCGGAGTAGCTGGGAGGATCTTCTATTACCAGCGGGGCCTCGCCTCAGACCGACGAGATCAAGTGATAAGTGATAAGTGATAAGTGATAAGTGATAAGTATGAAATGAAGAAGGCAGTCCTGTTTTCACACTCCACACTCAGCCATCGGGGACATCCCAACTATCCGGCCGTCATTCCGGCTGGGACGCCGGAATCCGGACGCCAGGGACGGCAAACCGGCGGGAACCCGGAACATGGGTTATAGGCATCCGACCGATCGGCCCGTGTCGATGCGGTTCGTGTTACTCACCACATCCTTGTCTGTTCTGTTTCCGAGCAGAGTCCTACCGGACACCCATAGCCTCTGGCTGGTGACCTACGACCCACGGTTATCAGACACCGCGCGAAACACTTTGGCAAATGCTATCGTGACAGTCTTCCACCAGCGGATCACGAGGAAAGATAATGGCCCAAATGATCGTCAGAGAGCTGGAAGAAATCGTCGAACTAAGGCTCAAGCGCCGCGCTGCGCGTCATGGAAGGAGCATGGAGGAGGAGGTCCGGGAGATCCTTTGCAATGCGATTCGTGACGAGCAAGGCCCGCAAATCGGGCTCGGTTCACGCATCGCCGCTCATTTCGAAGGCAAGGGCCTGGATACGGATCTGCCCGAGCTACGGGGTATCGAGGCACGCTCTGCGAGCTTCGGGGAATGATCGTTCTCGACACCAACGTACTATCGGCCTTGATGCAATCTCAACCGGACATCAGGGTCGTTAGCTGGCTCGACCGGCAGCCTTCCGAGGCGGTATGGATCACCACAATCAATTTGTTCGAGATCCGCTACGGCGTGGCTCAATTGACACCGGGCAAACGCCGGAAAGCGCTGGAGGATGCTTTCGGTGTGTTGCTGCGCGATGACCTGCAAGAGCGTGTCTTACCTTTCGACGTATCCGCGGCCGATCACGCTGCGCGATTAGCCGGTGAACGGCGCCGGAGAGGCCGCCCGGTGGATATTCGCGACACCCAAATTGCCGGAATCTGCGAAGCCCGTCACGCGATGCTCGCGACACGCAATACGCGCCATTTTGAGGACATCAGCACGCCCATTGTAAATCCCTGGGAGGATCGCAGACAGGGTCTTGATTTTCCGGATTGAGGGGAATGCGAGATGTCCGAATTGCTTCGCAACAACCACCGATGAGAAGCAACCTCAGAGGCAGTGATTATTATTCGGTTGCCCTGTATACCAAGACCACACAGGCAAGAAAAGACCCATGCGAGTCTATTTCGATATCCAAACCCAAGGCACCAGCGCCTACGCTTGTACCGGAGCAGGCGGTGAAATGCTGCGTCTGGACGGGTTACAGCTGGGCGAACAGGCCCAGGTACGGATCAAAGGCAAGCACTATACCCTGGGCGATTTGGTCCGGCTGCTGATCGAATTCAAGAACAACCGTGCCGAGTTGTTGGACGACCGCGACCAACTGGAGATCGGACGGTATCTGTATGCCCAGACCATCGCCCGCCTGCTGCCGGCGGAGCAGAACAGGCTGCGCGACGCGCCGGAAGTCATTCTGCACCTGACCAGCCCGGACGAGCAGATCACCCGCCTGCCCTGGGTGTTGCTGGCGCGTGACCAAGACCTGTTGAGCACCTGCGGTTGGTCGGTGTTACTCAGTGGCGTGCCCTTTGCCCGGCCGGACGACCAGGGGACCATGCAGCTGCATCACGGCCTGCAGGCCGCGGAATTGCCGCCGGCGCCGCGCCTGCTGGTGATCGCCCCCCAGCCGCAGGATCTCACGGATACGGATGCCGACGCCCATCTGGAGACGTTGCAGGGGCAATTGAGCAGCGGTGATGCCCGGTTGGTGTGGGACAAACACCTGCGCCGAGTCTCGGAATGGGAGGAATTCGTCGCGGTCTTGCCGGAGTTCAGGCCGCATTTGATCTACTACTACGGCCACGGCATCGGCAGCAAACACCGCGCCGACTTGGTGTTCGCCGATGCCCGAGGCAAACGCAAGGACGTGCCGGTGACGGATTTCGCCCAGTGCATCAGCCGATTGGAGGACCCTCCCAGGCTGGTCTATGTCAATTGCTGCCAGGGGGATGCGGCCGGTTACCTCGGGGTGGGGCGGCAGATAAAGGCACCGGCGGTCCTGACCAATCGCACCAAGGCGGTGATCCCGGCGGCCCAGGAACAGGCCATGGCCTTGTGGGAGGCCGTGATCCTGCAAGGCCAGGCCCCGCACCTGGCCTTGCAGGCGATCTATCAGCGCACGGCCGAGCTGAAGCTGTCACGGGCGGACGTGCGCTGGATGACCCCGGTGCTGTATGGACACTACGACCATTGGCGGGCCCATCCGCCGACACCGGCCAAACACTGGATTAAGGATGATGAGTGGCATCTCAAGGTGGATCGCATCCACCAATTCGCCACCGTTAGCTTCCTGGTCCGCGAGATGCTGCGCAACAGGCGGCCGCGCTGTCTGTTCTTCGTCTGGTACGGGCGGGCGGGCGAGGGCATCGATCTGTTCCATGAACGCCTGGCTTCCGAGCTGGAGCTGGACCTACCCGGCGCGACAGAGGTCTATACGGTCAATCCGGCCTGGCCGGATCAGCTGGCGAATTCGGAAATCGCCTTCCGCGAGGTGACCCTGGAGGCCTTCCGGGTGAACAGCCTGGAGGATATCCCGGCACGTATCCGCACGCAGAACCAAGGCGAGCGACAGGTCCTGACCTATCTGAATCATCGACCGGTCATCACCCGTCCTTATACCTCGTCGGAGATGCTGAAAAATACTATCAATCCGCAGACCTTACGCGACTATTTCGACTGGTGCGACCGGGTCTATCCTAGCTTGCTCGAGCCGGGCCAATATCTGCTGATCGGCATCTCCTTTGTGGTCAAGGACCCACCGAAATTCCGCGACTGGTTTCGCCGGGCCCAGAGCGGATCGAACCTGCACGACAGCGTGGTACGCTTGCTGGACGAGATGGAGAATCTGGCCGAAGAGGATTTACTGGATTTTCTCCATCTGCACGATATTCCGCTGCCGGCCTCCAGGCGCGACCAGGTGATCAAATCAATCCTCACCAAGACCAAAGGCCACTACGAACTGACCATTGCCGAGTTAGAGAGCTGGCTGGAGTGCGGACTGGCGGTGGAGGAAGAGCAGCAAGAAGATCAGGGCTTCACGCCCTTCGAGGTATGACCAGATGGAATTGAGCCCGGCTATCCTGCAATTGACCCCGGCGGACAGCAGCTTCGAACAGGACGCCCGCTGCTTTGTGCCCGACGACAAGCTGGTGACCGCCATCCGGACCGCGGTGGCGGTGGGTGAGCCCTTGTTGATGACGGGCGAACCGGGCACCGGCAAGACCCAGGCGGCCTATTACGCGGCCTACCAGCTGGCGCTGGAGCCGGTCATCCATTTCCAGGTGAAGTCGGAGACCACGGCGCGGGACCTGCTGTATCATTTCGATACGGTCCAATACTTCCATGATGCCCATTTCCGGAATCTCCGGGAGGAGAAGCAAAAGGAAGCGCAAAAGCAAGGGCAGCCAAATGCCGGCGATCGGCTGGACAAGAGCAGCTATGTGGAGCCGCGTCCTTTATGGGAGGCGTTCCAGCACAGCGACAAGACCGGAAAACCGGCGGTGCTGCTGATCGATGAGATCGACAAGGCGCCCCGCGATTTCCCCAACGACCTGCTGCACGAGCTGGACCGCATGGAGTTCACGGTGGCCGAGACCCGCACCAGGGTCAAATCCGAACGGCGCATCCGCCCGCTGGTGTTCATTACCTCCAACAGCGAACGGCGCCTGCCGGAGCCTTTTTTACGGCGTTGCGTGTATCACCATATCCGTTTCAACGATACCATCGTCGAGCGTGCCGTCGCGGCCCATGCCAAACACCGCCCCGAGTTGAACCGCCTGACCGATGAGCTGCTGAAGCTGGCAATTCGCCGCTTTCTGGATCTGCGCGACCAGGACACCTTGCGCAAAAAACCCGCTACCGGTGAGCTCCTGGTCTGGTTGCGCATGCTGGCGCTGGAGGTGGATATGGATGCCGGGAAGCTCCACCGGCTATTGCAGTCGAAGGACCTGTCGACACTGCCCTATCTGGGCACGCTGCTGAAGGATCATCAGGATATGGAGGAGGTAGCCGGTTGAAAAGGAACCCAGTCCCTCAAACAACGCCAAATAATTCAGATTGCTTTGCGTCCGTTGGCGTTCATTTGCGGACTCTTCTCGTTCGATCCTGGTGCTGTTCGGCGTTATTTGGCGTTGCCTGAGCGGGCGTCGTGTTGGGTTACGGCGCGTTCGACGCCCTGTCCCCCGCGGCGTTTCCCCGCGCGCCTAACCCAACCTACGCCCAAGGCGAGATCGGCACGGACAGGCGGCACGTTAAATACAAACATCCTGTAAATCCTGTGTAATCCTGTAAATCCTGTCCTATTCGGGGCTCGCGACAAATCATTCAGGCCCCCTTATTCGACGGTGACGGATTTGGCCAGATTCCGCGGCTGGTCCACGTCGGTACCCTTGAGCACGGCCACGTGATAGGCCAGGAGTTGGAGCGGGATGGTGAAGAGCAAGGGGGCGATGAGGCTCTCTGCCTGGGGGAGCTTGATGACGGTCATGCCCCGCCCTTCGGTCATGGTGACGCGGTCGTCGGCGAACACGAAGAGCGCGCCGCCGCGGGCCCGGACCTCCTCGAGGTTGGACTTG
>NZ_FLUY01000437.1 GCF_900092655.1 Candidatus Thiosymbion oneisti | reverse complement strand
CGCGAGCTCGAGACCATCGGCCTGCTACCGGCCGGCCAGGTAATCGACGGTCAGGTCTATCGCATCGCCGATGCCTATCCTGTCTACGACA